>DASRUS010000001.1:0-2428 GCA_035687825.1 Myxococcota bacterium
CGCGCGCTCGCGCAGCCAGAGGAGCAGGAAGTCGAGGCGGGCCTTCAAGCCGTTCACGTTCCACGTGGCGACGCGCATGCATCGAAGCGTACGCGACTCGCGGGATCGCTTCACCCGACGGACGGCGCGCCGCGCGCGGCCCGGGGGGCGGAGCTATGCTCGACCGTCGCGAGGAGGAGCAGCCATGGCATTTCTCGCGCGGAAGGCGCGGATCCCCGCTCGGGCCGAGGCCCTACCCGGACGCGCCACGCCCATGTCCGTCCCCGAGAAGCACCTCGTCCTCGGCGCCCGCCTCGAGCCTCCCTTCCCCGACGGCCAGGAGCTCGCGCTCTTCGGCATGGGCTGCTTCTGGGGGGCCGAGAAGAAGTTCTGGGAGACGCCCGGGGTCCACAGCACGTCGGTGGGCTACGCCGCGGGCCCGACGCCGCATCCCACGTACGAGGAGGTGTGCAGCGGCCTCACCGGCCACGCCGAGGTGGTGCGGGTCGTCTTCGATCCGCGCCGCACGAGCTACGCGGCGCTCCTCAAGATCTTCTGGGAGAGCCACGACCCGACCCAGGGCATGCGCCAGGGGAACGACGTGGGGACGCAGTACCGCTCCGGGATCTACGTGACCTCCGACGCCCAGCGCGACGCCGCCGTCGCGTCGCGCGACGCGTACCGGGCGCGCCTCGCCGCAGCGGGCTACGGGTCCATCACGACCGAGATCCTCGATGCTCCCGAGTTCTACTACGCCGAGGCGTACCACCAGCAGTACCTGGCGAAGAATCCGCACGGCTACTGCGGGATCGGGGGCACCGGGGTGAGCTGCCCGGTGGGCGTGCTCCAGCCGTGAGCGGGGCCCGGCGCTTCGAGGATCGCGTCGCTCTCGTGACGGGGGCGGCGAGCGGGATCGGTCGGGCGACCGCGCTCCGCCTCGCGAGCGAGGGCGCCTCGGTAGGCGTCGTGGACCGCGATGCGAGCGGCGCGGAGGAGACCGTACGGGCACTGGAAGCGGCCGGCGCGAAGGCGGCGGCCTTCGCCTGCGACGTCTCCCAGAGCGCGGCCGTGGAGCGCACCGTGGCGGCGCTCGAGGCGGCGCTCGGCGCCATCGACGTGCTGGCGAACGTGGCGGGGATCGGCGACACCGCGGGCTTCGGCGGGATCCAGGAGGTGACCGACGAGCGCTGGAGCAAGATCCTCGCGGTGAACCTCACGGGTCCCTTCCTGCTCTGCCGCGCGATCCTGCCCGGCATGGCGGCGCGGGGCCGGGGCGCGGTGGTGAACGTCTCGTCCCTCGCGGGGCGCTCGAAGAGCGCGAACGCGGGGCCCGCGTACTCGGCGAGCAAGGCGGGGCTCCTCGGTCTCACGCGCCACCTGGCGTTCGACTACGCCCGGCGCGGCGTGCGCGTGAACGCGATCTGCCCGGGCGGCGTGGACACGCCCATGATCCGGGGTGGGCAGTTCCGGCCGCACTCCTCCGAGAATCCCGAGGACCGCCGCAAGCGTCTCGAAGCGTACCGCTGGTTCATGCCGATCCAGCGACTCTCCACGCCCGAGGAGCAGGCCGCAGCCATCGCGTTCCTCGCGTCGGACGACGCCTCGTACATCAATGGCGTCGCCCTCGACGTGAACGGCGGCCTCTACATGGCGTGAGGCCCGCGCGATGACGGTGCGCCTGTTCGCCTTCACCTGTGGCTGGCTCAGCGGGCCGCTCGGGAGCTTCCTGGAGGGCGAGCGTGGGCGTCTGCGCGTGCCGGTCCCGTGCTACCTCGTGGAGCATCCGCAGGGGAGGGTGCTCTTCGACAGCGGCATGCACCCCGACGCGGGATCCGATCCGCACGGCCGCCTCGGTGAGCTGGCTCGGGTCTTCGACGTGGAGTTCGCGCCCGGCGAGGCGGTGGGCGCGCGCCTCAGCGCGCTCGGCGTGGATCCGCGCCGCATCGACTTCCTGGTGAGCTCGCACCTTCACTTCGATCACACGGGTGGGAACGCGCAGATCCCGAACGCGCGGTGGATCGTGCAGCAGCGCGAGTGGGAGGCCGGCCACGCGCCCGAGGCGATCGCGGCGAACCACTTCGATCCGAAGGACTACGACCTCGGCCACGATCTCGTCCGGATCGACGGCGAGCACGACCTCTTCGGCGACGGCCGCGTCACCTGCCTCCCGACCTTCGGCCACACGCCCGGGCACCAGGCGCTGCGCGTGCGCCTCGACTCCGGGGAGATCGTCCTGGCCGCGGATGCGTGCTATCTGCGCCGGACGCTGGAGGACCTGCATCTCCCCGCGGTCGTCTCCGACCGCGCGGCCGCGCGCGAGTCGCTGCTCCGCCTGCGCCGGTTTGCAGCCGCCGGGGCGCGCATCTTCTACGGGCACGACCCCGGGTTCTGGGAGGGAGTGCCCCAGGCGCCGCTCTCGATCCCCTGAGAAACCAGGGGGTTCCGCCCA
>DASRUS010000002.1:0-3253 GCA_035687825.1 Myxococcota bacterium
GTCCGAGGCGTTCTCTTGCAGACATACGTCGATCCCCGTGTGGACCGGGTCGGGGACGCTCTTGCCGTCCCGCAGCTCGCGCAGGAGGTGCATGGCCCGCCGTCCCATCTCGAAGGGGCGCTGCCCCACCTGCGCGTGGGAGAGGCCGTCCCGAAGGATCGCCATCTGCATGGGCAGCGTGTCCGCCGCGACGATCAGGGTCGCGCGGCTGCGGATGCGACCCAGATGCTTTGCCACCACCCGACGGTACGCCGCCTCGACGTACTGAGGAAAGCCCCCCGTGGCGACGAAGGCGTCGAGGTCCGCGTACTTCGCGAGCACGTCTTCCAGCTGGACCACGGCCAGCGGGAAGTCGTCGTTGCTGTAGAGGGGGCAGCCCGCCACCTCGGTCCAGCCCCGGCCCGCGAGGGTGTCGCGGATCCCCTGGATGCGCTCGTTGTGGTTGGCCGCGGCGGGGCCCCCGGACTGGATGCAGAGCGTTCCGCCCCCGGGCTTGAGCCGCAGCAGGATCTCCGCCTGGGCCACGCCGATGTCGTGGTTGCGCGTGCCCACGTACGTCGCGCGGAGCGCTCGGTCCTCGGGCAGGAGGTCCGAGTCCCAGGTGAGGACGGGGATGCCGGCCTGCTTCGCCCGGGCGAGGGCGCGGGCGATGGCGGGCGCGTTCGACGGCGCCACCGCGATCCCGGCCACGCGCTTCGTCACGAGGTCCTGGACGATCTCCACCTGCGCCTGCTCGTCGTGCTCGCCCGGGCCCACGTACAGGCACTCCACGTCCGGGAGCTCGCGCTCGGCCGCGCGGCAGCCGTCCCGGGCCTGGTCGAAGAAGGGGTTGTTCATCGCCTTCGGCACCAATGCGAACGTGGAGCGCGCCTCGCCGCCGCCGCAGCCGACGAGCAGAAGCGCGGCCAGCGCGTGCTTCGAGCGGATGCGCTGGAGCAGCACCGCCAGCACGATGAAGGCGCCCACGAAGCTGCCCTGCCAGTAGGGGTCCACGCCCGCCAGCAGCAGGCTGTTGCGGATCACCTCGATGAGCGCCGCGCCCGCGACGGCGCCGAACGCGCTCGCCTCGCCCCCCGCGAGGTTCGCTCCGCCGATCACGGCGGAGGCGATCACGCGGAGCTCGTACGTCTGGCCGAGGGCGTTTGTCACCGCACCGAGCCAGCCCACGGTGAGGACCGCGGCGATCCCCGCGCTCGCGCCCGAGAGCAGGTACGCCGCGAGCTTCACGCGCTCCACGGCGATCCCGGCGCGGCGCGCGGCCTCCTCGTTCCCGCCCACGGCGCGCAGGTGGAGACCGAAGCGCGTGCGCCGCAGCACGAAGCCGAGGGCGAGGAGGAGGGCCAACAGGACCCAGAGCGGATGCGCGACGCCCAGGGTCTCGCCGCCCCCGAGCTCGAGGAAGAGCGCCTCGTCGGGTCCGAAGTCGTGGAGCATGCGGTTGTTCGAGACCACGAGGGCGAGGGAGCGCGCCGCCGCCAGCATGGCGAGGGTCGCGACGAAGGGCGGCAGTCGCAGGTACGCCACCAGCCCGCCGTTCGTCGCGCCGCAGGCGAGGCCCACGGCGAGGCCGGCGCCCGCGCCGAGCCAGAGCGGCTGGCCGGCCTCCAGCGCGAGGCCCGCCACGATCCCCGCCAGGCCCATCACCGATCCCACGGAGAGGTCGATGCCCGAGGTCAGGATCACCACGGACTGTCCGAGCGCGACGATCCCGATGAAGGCGAAGTTGCGGGTCACGTTGAAGAGGTTCTCGGGGGTGGCGAAGGCGTCGGAGACGAGGGACATCACGAGCGAGAGCGCCAGCACGGCGACGGAGATCCAGAGCGACGGCATCAGAGCGCGCCCGTGATGAAGCCGGTGGCCTCCTCGAAGGAGCTTTGCGCGACGGGCTTGTCCGCCACCTTCTCGCCGCGCCGCAGCACCACGAGGCGGTCGGCCACGGCGAAGACGTCCTGCATGCGGTGCGAGACCAGGACGACTCCGACGCCGCGCTCCCGGAGGCGGCGCACGAGACCGAGCACCTCCGCCACCTGGGCCACGCCGATGGCGGCGGTGGGCTCGTCGAGGAGCACGAGGCGCGCCCGGGCGAGCAGCGCGCGCGCGATGGCCACCGCCTGGCGCTGTCCGCCCGAGAGCTCGCGCACGCGCGCGCCGGGCTCCACGTCGGTCTTGAGCTCCGCGAAGATCTCGCGGGTGCGCGCGGCCATGCCGCGCCGATCGAGCCGCCCGCGCCGCACGAGCTCGCGGCCGAGGAAGACGTTCTCCGCCGCGGAGAGGTTCGGGCAGAGGGCCAGGTCCTGGTGCACGGCCTCGATGCCCCGGGCGCGCGCGTCCGCGGGTCCCGCGAGGCGGAGCGCTTTTCCCCCGAAGCGCAGCTCGCCCTCGCTCGGGGTGTGGCTCCCCGCCACGATCTCGAGGAGGGTCGACTTCCCCGCGCCGTTGTCCCCCATGAGCCCCACCACCTCGCCGCCCTCGAGGGCGAGGTCGATGCCCCGGAGCGCGCGCACGGCGCCGAAGCGCTTGCCGAGGCCGCGGAGCTCGAGCAGGGGCACGGCCGCGCACGGTAGCATTGACAGCCGCCGGCGGGCGTGGTGTAACAGGGCGCGTGTGGTTCCTCGCTGCATGGGCATGGTTGTGGATCGCCTCGCCCGCTTGGGCCGAGCTCCCCGCCGAGCAGATCGGGCGCGTGGAGGTCCTGGCCCAGCCGGCCCAGGCCCACTGGGTGTGGGTCTCGGACGTGATCCTGCGCCGCAGCGCCCTCGTGGACCTCGATTCCGGCCGCATGCTGGGCATGCTGAACGGGGGCTTCGGGCCGACGGTCGCCCTCTTCTCCGCCTCGCGCGGCGAGATCTACGTGCCCGAGACCCACTACTCGCGCGGGAGCCGCGGCGAGCGCGCGGACGTGCTCACGATCTACGACGGAACCTCGCTCGCGGCCGTGGCGGAGGTGGCGCTGCCGCCCCGGCGCGCCATCAACGCGCTGCCCATGGCGAACGCGGCGCTCTCCGACGACGAGCGCTTCGCCGCGATCTTCAACTCGGTGCCGGGCACCTCGCTCTCCATCGTGGACGTGGAGCAGCGCGCGCTCAAAGCCGAGGTGACCACCCCCGGCTGCAGCCTCGTCTACGCCGCGGGGCCGCGGCGGTTCGCGCTGCTCTGCGGCGACGGGTCGCTCCTGCTCCTCACCCTCGACGGCGAGGGGCGCGAGCTCGCGAAGACGCGCAGCCACCCCTTCTTCGATCCCGACGCGGACCCG
>DASRUS010000003.1:0-8391 GCA_035687825.1 Myxococcota bacterium
GAGTGCAGCAGCCGCTCCACCTCCGTGTCGATCTCGCGGGCCTTGTCCTCGCTGTAGTCCTTGCGCATCACGAAGTCGCGGCCGAGGAACACGTCCTGCCCCTCGTCGCCGTAGGACACCGGCCCGAGCTTCTCGCTCATCCCGTACTTGCAGACCATCTGGCGCGCGAGGTCGGTGGCCTTCCGGAGGTCGTCCGAGGCGCCGGTGGAGAGGTGTCCGAACACGATCTCCTCCGCGGCGCGGCCGCCCATGGCGTGGCGGATCATGGCGAGGATCTGCTTGCGCGTGAGGTTGTAGCGGTCCTCGGACGGGAGCGTCCACGTGGCGCCGAGGGCCATGCCGCGCGGGATGATCGTCACCTTGTGCACGGGGTCCGAGCCCTCGGAGAGCAGCGCCACCAGCGCGTGACCCGACTCGTGGTACGCGGTGATGCGCTTGTCCTCCTCGCTCATGATCAGGCTCTTGCGCTCCGCGCCGAGGACCACCTTGTCCTTGGCGCGCTCCACGTCGACCATGGAGACGCGCTGGGCGTTGCGGCGCGCGGCGAGCAGCGCCCCCTCGTTCACCAGGTTCTGCAGATCGGCGCCCACGAAGCCCGGCGTGCCCCGCGCCACCACCTCGAGGTCCACGTCGTCGTCGAGGGGCACGCGGCGCGTGTGCACCTTGAGGATGGCGATGCGCCCGCGCAGGTCGGGCCGGGGCACCACCACGCGCCGGTCGAAGCGCCCCGGGCGCAGCAGCGCCGGGTCGAGCACGTCCGGGCGGTTCGTCGCCGCGATCAGGATCACGCCCTCGTTGCTCTCGAAGCCGTCCATCTCCACCAGGAGCTGGTTCAGGGTCTGCTCGCGCTCGTCGTGTCCGCCGCCGAGCCCGGCGCCCCGGTGGCGGCCCACGGCGTCGATCTCGTCGATGAAGATGATGCACGGCGCGTGCTTCTTGCCCTGCAGGAAGAGGTCGCGCACGCGGGAGGCGCCCACGCCCACGAACATCTCCACGAAGTCGGAGCCGGAGATCGAGAAGAACGGGACGCCGGCCTCGCCGGCCACGGCGCGCGCGAGGAGCGTCTTGCCCGTGCCCGGCGGCCCCACGAGCAGCACGCCCTTCGGGATGCGCCCGCCGAGGCGCGTGAACTTCTTCGGCTCGCGCAGGAACGCGATGATCTCCTCGAGCTCGGCCTTCGACTCCTCCACCCCCGCCACGTCCTCGAAGGTGATGCGCTGCTGGTTCTCCGTGAGGAGGCGCGCGCGGGACTTCCCGAAGCTCATGGCCTTGCCGCCGCCGGCCTGCATCTGGCGCACGAAGAAGACCCAGAGGCCGATCATCAGCAGGAACGGGAAGTACCAGATCAGCGCCTGCTGCCAGAGCGGCTGCTGGCGCGGCGGGCGCGCCGCGATCTCCACGCCCCGGCCCTTCAGGAGCTGGAGGAAGTCGGGGGTGATCACGGGCGCGTAGGTCTGGAAGTCGCTGCCGTCCGTGAGGCGGCCCGTGATCTGCAGATCCTCGATGGTGACCTTCTGGACCTCCCCCGCCTCCACCCGGGCCTCGAGGTCGCTGAAGCTGAGCTCGCTCGGCGTGGGGTGGCCCTGGCGCAGCATCGTCACGAGCACGACGAGCATCACGAGCAACACCACCCAGACGGCGAGGTTGCGATAGATCTGCTGGTTCACGAAGTCCCCCGGCCACGGGAATCGCGCACGCCCGGAGGTCGAGGGCCGTTCCCCTCGGACGCGGGAAATCCCTCGCGCTGGGTCGAGCTTAGCACTCGAGAGGGAGTTGCAACCGCGTGCGCGCGAGGCGGAAGCGCGCGCCGAGCGCCACGAGCACGAGGCCACCCGGGAGCTCCAGACGCTTGTCGGCTCGCGGCTCCGCCAGGAAGGCGACCACGCGCGCCAGGTGCGCCCGCGAGACGTCGCGGCCGCCCCCCGCGCGGCGCAACGCTTCGCGCGCGAGCCGCCACGCCAGCGCCTCGGGAAGCCCGCTCCAGTCCTTGGCCTCGATCCACAGCGCCCCTCGCTCCTCGAACATGCGGTCGCCCGCCTCTCGGGCGACCTCGGCCTCGATCCACGCGTTCTCCCGCTCCTGCGCTTCGGCCAGATCGACGAGGGCCCTGAGGAGCTTCGGGTTGAAGTCGCGCGCGAGGCTCGCGAGGCGCCCGCGCAGCCGGCTGCGGGCGAAGCGCTCGGAGCGGTTCGAGGGATCCTCCCGCCAGGAGAGACCCCGCTCCCGCGCGAAGCGTTCGAGGTCGGCGCGGAACGTGCGCAGCCAGGGGCGCACGACGCGACCGTCGGGCGAGCGCGCGGGGATGCCCGCCAGGCCCGAGGGCGCCGTGCCGCGCAGCACCCGCAGCAGCACCGTCTCGGCCTGGTCGTCCGCGCTGTGGGCGGTGGCGATGCGCTCCGCGCCGAGCTCGGCGGCCATCGCCCCGAGCGCCTCGTAGCGCAGCCTGCGCGCCGCCTCCTGGAGGGTCGGACGCGCGCGGCTGGAGCGCCCCTCGCGGAGCGCCCCTGGCGCGACACGCGCGGCGCGAAACGGGAGCCCCAAACTGGCGGCCCGCTCGGCGACGAACGCCTGGTCCGCGTCCGCCTCGGCCCCGCGCAGGCCGTGATTCACGTGGCCGACCCGAAGGTTGAGCTCGAGATCCTGAGAAATCTCGTGAAGGGCGTGGAGCAGCGCCACGGAGTCCAGGCCGCCGGACACCGCGACCAGCACCCCTCGCCCCGCGCAGTCGAGGCTCCGCATCCGCTCGCGGAGGGAGTCGAGGAGCATCGGAGCCCTCAGGCGGATCGGAGCGCGCTCGCGGTCCCCACCAGGATCCGCGTCGCGTCGTCCTTCTCCACCCACACGTCGCAGTGCACCCGGGTGCGCGTGCCCTCCCGCACCTCCTCGCGGATCCGGCCCCGGGCGGTCACGCTCTCGTCCACCCAGAGCACATTCACGAGCTTGAGGGACGCCTTGCCCCCCGCGCCCCAGCCCTCGCCGAAGGCGTCCTGCATGAGCTGCGATACGAAGCAGGTGGACATCATCCCCTGCACCACGATGTTCGGGAAGCCCAGCCTGCGCGCCTGCTCGCGGTCGGTGTGGTAGTTCTTGCCGGGCCCCGAGAACATCCAGCAGCGGCGCTGGTCCACGGTCTTCTTCAGCGGAGTCAGATCCGGGCCCGTGGCGATGGGGAACACCGGGCGGGGCTGCTTGCGCTGCGCGGTGGACTCGTCCACGACGAAGCCGGGCTTTGCTTCGTCCTTCGGCGGCAGGAACGACTGGTGGGTGCGCCCGCGCACGAGCAGACGCCCGTCCGCGGCGTCCATCACGTCGGTCTCGTTCACCACGTAGTCGCGGCCGCGCTTCGCGTAGCGCTCGACGATCGTGGAGCGCGTGCGCACGCGCGAGCCCACGCGCAGCGGCGCGAAGAGCTCCCAGTCCTGCTGCGCGTGGAGGTTCCCGAAGAGGTTCGCGAGGTACCAGTCGCCGACGAACTTGTAGCACTCGGAGTGGAAGAGCAGCGGCGGCGCCGCCTCGCGGTGCAGCGGATGCTGGTCGTCGAGCGCGTCGGCGTAGAAGGCCACGAGCTCGGGGGTCACGTCGTAGACGTTCGAGCCGCAGTGGCGGCCGACGTGGGCGGGCTCTCCCTTCAGGTTCATGACGGGCCTCCGCCGGGGAACCTAGCCCGGCGCTCAGCGCACCGTCAGCTCCACCCGCCGGTTGCTGCGGCGACCCTCCCGGGTCTCGTTCGACCGCGCAGGGAACGCCTCGGCGAAGCCGGTCGTCACGATGCGCTCGCGGGCGAAGCCGAGCGACTCGAGCGAGCGCGCCACGCTCGCCGCCCGCTCTCCGGAGAGCTCGAGGTTCGAGGCCTCGGGCCCCGTCGCGTCCGTGAAGCCGCGCACCTCGATCACCGCCTGGGGGAAGGGTCGCATCTGCTCCGCGAACCACTCGAGCTCGCGCGCCCCCTCGGCGTCCACCCCGGCGCTCCCCACCGCGAAGTAGACCACCGCGGCGTAGCGGCTCGCCTCGGCGTGGGCCGCCCGCTCCTGGGCCTGGCGCGCCTGGTCCTCGGCCTCCAGGCGCTCGGTCTCCTGATCGTAGGTGCGCTGGTAGGCGGAGCAGCCGCACGCGGCCGCGAGGAGGAGCGCGAGCGCGGCCCGCCTCACGGCGCCTTCGCCTTGCGCTCGAAGACGACGACCACCTCCTCGAGGGAGAGCATCCCGTCGGAGTCCGCGTCGGCCTCGTCGAAGCTCCCGGCGCGCGCCTTCAGGAACTCCGGCATCGAGATCTTCCCGTCGCCGCTCGTGTCGGCGCTCCGGAAGTCCTCGGGGAAGCTCACCACGAGCTCCATCTCCGCGAAGGTCAGGAGCCCGTCCTTGTCGCGGTCGCCGTGGAAGAAGATCTCGACCAGGCGCGCCACGAACTCGGCCCGGTCGATGAAACCGTCTCGGTTCTCGTCCGTCTCGGTGAAGGCGGCCTTCGGGTCGTGCTTCGCCGCGCCGTCGGTCGCGGGCGCGGCGGCGGCGAAGCCGAGCAGGGTGGCGAGGACCAGAACCGGCGTGAAGCGCATGACCAGACCTCCCGAACGAGCGCGAGGGCTCATTGGATCTGCCAGGTTCCGTCGGAGCCGCGGCACGCCGTGCCCGACGCCTCCTGCGGCTCACCCCCCACATTGATCGTCTGCGTGTAGCGCCGGCAGTACTGGCCGCTCGCGAGCTGGTAGGTCTTGGTGGGCGTGACCGTGCCGGAGTTGCCCGTGTCCGGGTTCGTCCAGGTGGAGGTCTGGCCGGTTTGGTTGTGCTCGAAGGCGCGCGCAGCGGCCTCCTCGGCCATCCGCTTGTCGCGCGCGTCGAGCTTGTGGCCCACGACGCCGCCCGCGAGACCGCCGAGCAGGCTCCCCGCGACGATCCAGCCGGTGCCGCCCCCGGCGGCCGCGGCGATGAGGCCGCCCCCCGCCGCACCCACCACGGTGCCGAGCACCGCCTTCGGGTTCTCCTGGATCTTCTCGCCGGCCGTCTCGACGCCTCGACCGATCTCGGCGCACGCACCGAGCGCAAAGGCCAGCGCCACGAGCGGCGCGAGCCTGCGCGCGTTCTCCCGGGTCACGTCGTCCCCTCCGCGTGGAGCCACCCCGTGGCGCGCGTCGCGTCGCCGAGCGGAGCGAAATCCGCCGGCACGCTAGCGGAGGCCGCCACCCTCGGGTATCCCAGCGTCCCCGTGCGAGCCGCGCTCCACAACGTCGGCGGCTGGATCCCGCGCCGCGCGCGGATCTCGGGCGACCGGATCGCCGTGATCGACGCGGAGCGGCGCCTGGACTACGCGGCGCTCGAGGCGCGCTGCGCCCGCCTGGCCGGCGTGCTGCGCGGGGCGGGGATCGGCCCGGGCGACCGCGTGGCGCTGCTGCTCGGGAACCGTTCCGCGACCCTGGAGGCCGTTTTCGCCGCGGCGCGCCTCGGGGCCATCGCGATCCCCGTGAACGCGTGGCTCGCGCCGCCGGAGATCCGCTTCGTGCTGGACGACGCCCGGCCCGGCGTGCTCCTGCACGAAGCAGCGCTCGCGGACACGGTCGCGAGAGCGGGCGCGGAGCGCGTGCCCTTCCGACTCGCCGTGGGCGGTGCGCCGGACGCCTACGAACGGGCCCTCGACGACGCGGATCCCGCGCACGAGGTCGCCGCGGTCGGCCCCGACGATCCCATGCTCCTCCTCTACACGTCGGGCACGACGGGCGTCCCCAAGGGCGCCCTGCTCCCCCACCGCAAGACGCTCTACAACACGCTCAACGCCGGGCTCTTCTTCGATCTGACGCAGCGCGACCGCGTGCTCGTGGCGGTGCCGCTCTTCCACTCCTTCGGCCTCACGATCCTCTCCATCCCGGCGCTCTACGCCGGCGCGACCGTCGTCCTCCAGCGCCGCTTCGACGCGGAGGACGTGTGGCGCGCGGTGGGGGAGCACGGCGTGAGCTTCCTCGGCGGTGTGCCCACCATGTATCGCGACCTCCTCGAGGTCCTCGAGCGGGCGCCGGCGGACCGCTTCGACCTGCGCTCGCTCCGCTTCCTCTTCGGCGCGGGCGCCGCGCTGCCCGTGGAGCTGATCCGCGCCTTCGAGTCCCGGGGCCTCGTGCTGAAGCAGGGCTTCGGTCAGACGGAGACCTCGATCCTCTGCTGCCTCGACGCACGCGACGCGCTGCGCAAGGCGGGGAGCGTGGGGCGCCCCGTGTTCCACGCCGACGTTCGCGTGGTGACGCGCGAGAGCGTCGAGCTCGAGCCCGCGCGCTGGCGCGAGACCGCCGTGGGGGAGACGGGCGAGATCGTGGTGCAGGGCCCCATCACGATGCTCGGCTACTGGAAGCAGCCCGAGGAGACGGCGCGCGTGCTGCGCGACGGCTGGCTGCGCACCGGCGACCTCGCGCAGCGCGACGCCGAGGGCTTCCTCAGCCTCGTCGGCCGCGCGCGCGAGATGTACATCTCCGGCGGCGAGAACGTGTACCCGGCGCAGGTGGAGCGCGTCTACCAGGAGCACCCCGACCTGCGCGAGATCGCGGTGGTGGGGGTCGCCGACGCGCGCTGGGGCGAGGTGGGGCGCGCCTACGTCGTGCTGGCGCCAGGGGCGCAGCTCGACCCGGAGGCCCTGCGCCGCTGGGGCCGCGAGCAGCTCGCCGCCTTCAAGGTGCCGCGCTCGTTCGTCGCCCTCGACGCGCTGCCGCGTAACCCGAGCGGGAAGGTGCAGAAGCACCGGCTCCCGGAGGTCGAGGGAGCAGAATGAGCCCTGCGCGGGGGTTCGGACGAAGCCGAGGGCGTCGGCGCGAAATGGCTCGCCCGCCGATTCACCGCAGCTCGGGTTGACGAAGGAAAGCGGGCAAGGCCGTGCTGGTGAGGGGTACGTTCACTGATGAACTCAGCGGCCGTACCCGCTGACGACTTGCATGGGGTCTCGAGCACGGCCGCGCAGCGAGCCGCAGGCGAGCGGAGTAAACGAACGGGCTGCGCTTTACCTCGCGCCGACCCCCTCCGGCCCCGGCTGCGGGTTCGGTGGCTACGCCGCGCGAGACGCGAATCCCAAGGCCCGCTCCGCGAGCATTGCGACGCGCGTGCCGGCTTCGGTGGCGGTGTCCGAGGAGGCGTTGCCCTGGAGGCCGCGGGCGTAGACGCCCTGCGTGATCGCAGCGAGGCGGAAGAGCGAGAACGCGAGGCAGAAGCTCCAGGCGGAGCCGGGATCGCGCCCGGTCCGGCGCGCGTACGAGGCGACGACCTCCGCCTCGCTCGGGATGCCCGGGCGCCGCGCGTCGCCGCTGCCTTCGAGGCCCGCGCCGATCACGTCGAAGATGCAGTGGTACGCGAGGTCCGCGAGTGGATGGCCGAGCGTCGAGAGCTCCCAGTCGAGGACGGCGACGACGCGCGGCTCCCGCGCGTCGAGGATCAGGTTCCCGAGCCGGTAGTCGCCGTGCACGAGGGCCGTCTCGTCGTCCGCCGGCACGTGGCGCGGGAGCCAGTCGAGGAGCGCGTCCATGGCCGGGACCTCGCCCGTCTTGGAGAGCGCCCACTGCTGGCTCCAGCGCGCCACCTGGCGCGCGAAGTAGTTCCCCGGCCTTCCGAAATCGGCGAGGCCCACCGCGCCGGGATCCACGGCGTGCAGGCGCGCGAGCACGTCGAGCATCGCCTCGAAGGTCGCGGCGCGCTCGGCGGGCGGCGCGTCGGGGAGCGTCGCGTCGCGCAGGATCCGCCCCGGCACGTACTCCATCACGAAGAAGGGCGTCCCGATCAGCGAGGCGTCCTGGCACAGGCCGAGCGTGCGGGGCACGGGCACGCCCGTCGCGCGGAGCGCCGTCATCACGCGGTGCTCGCGGTCCACGCGGTGCGCCGACGGCAGGAGCTTCCCGGGCGGCGCCTTGCGGAGCACGAAGCGCCGCTCGCCGCACGCGAGGAGGAAGCTCGGGTTCGACTGGCCGCCGGCGAACTGGCTTACGGCGAGGGGGGGCTGGAAGCCCTCCACGTGCCCCGCGAGCCAGGCGGCGAGCGCGGATTCGTCGAAGCGGTGCGCCTCGCGGACGCCGGTGAGCTCCGGTGCGGGATCCATGCCCGGCCGATGTTACCGCCGGGCGCGACGTCTCCCGCGGACGAGGAGCGCCACGGCCGCGAGCGCGGCGGGCTGGGCGAGCAGGAGAGCGGGCTCGGGCGCCGGGATGGCCGTGATCTTCATGACGCCGAAGTAGGCCCCCGGCAGCGGATCCTGGTCTCCGTCTCCATCGACGTCTCCGGTGTCGGAGCCGACGAGGAACCACTCGTCCGGCGTCACCTCGTCGTTGCTGTTCGCGAACACGAGCTCGTCCGACACCAGGGGTCCGGGAGCGAGGGCGAGGTCCGCCTTGCGCCACGCGGCGCTCTGCAGGGGGTTTTCCATGGCCACCGAGAT
>DASRUS010000004.1:0-8152 GCA_035687825.1 Myxococcota bacterium
GGCGGGCGGCAGCCGCCAGCCCCCGACGCTGCTGGCGGGCCGCGAGGTGGGGGTGCTCTCGGGGATCGCGCGCCCGCAGGCGCTGCGGCGGAGCGTCGAGGCGCTGGGCGCCGCCGTGGTGGCGGAGCGGACCTTCCGTGATCACCACCGCTACACGCCGCGGGACCTCGAGGGCGTCGCGAAGCAGGCGCCCCTGTGGGTCACCACCGAGAAGGACGCGCTGAAGATCCAGCCGGCCTGGACCGGCGCCGCGCCGGTGTGGGTCCTCGTGATCGAGCTCGCGGTCGAGGGCGCCGACGCGCTGCTCGACTGGCTCTCGGCGCGGCTGCGCTGAGTGCGCCCGGACGCAACGCAAACCAAAGACCGTCCCCGAGCTTGAGACCGTCCCCGAGGTTCACGATCTCCGGTAGCGCCACGCGTGGAGCGCCAGGCGCGCGCGCTCGAGGGGGAGGCGCGCGCGCAGCGCGGTGCGGAGCGCCCGGTCGCGCCCCACGTAGGCGCCGAAGAAGGCTGCGAGCCCGCGCGCGCCCACCCGCTCCAGGAGGTCGCGCTTCACGAGCGATCGGTACAGGCGCATGAGCTGGCGCATGCGCGCCGCGGGCGGGAGCTCCGCCAGGAGCCGCGCGCGGTCGAGGTCGATCACGATGCACTCGACGCCCTCCGCCGATTCGCGGACCAGGAGGTTCTTCACGTGGAGGTCGCGGTGCCAGCCGCCCGCGTCGTGGAAGCGGCGCACGGCGCGCCCCGCGGCGCGCGCGGCGCGGATCGTCCGGGCGCGCGAGGGCGCCTCGCCGAGGAACGCGAGCGCGTCGCGGGCCCCCTCCTCCGCGACGGTGGCGACCGCGGCGTTCCACACGGGCCCGAGGCGCCGGTGCGCGAGCACGAAGGCGGGCTCCGCCACGGGCGCGCAGCGCTCGCGCAATGCGGCGCTCACGCGCAGCTCGGCGAGGGGGCGCTCGACGCCGAGGAGCGCGCGGCCGAGGAGTGCCCCGAGCCAGCCGCCGTGGCGCACGCGGCGGACCACGAGGAGTGGCCCGCCGTCCGGGAGCTCGAGGAGCGCCGTGGCCGCGCGGCCCACCTCGAACGGCGTCGTTTCGTCCAGGCGGTCGTGGGCGTCGGGGGTGCAGAGCCCGGCGGCGCGGGCGGCCGCCTCGACGCGGTGCGCCACCACCAGGAGTGAATCGCCCGCGCGGTGCGCGACGAAGCCGGGCGGCACGCGCGCCAGCTCAGATCTCCGCGTAGCGGGCGCGGCGCAGGAGGGGGATCGCGGCCGCGGCGAACACGAGGTTCGGGATCCACAGCGCGAGCGACGCCGGGATCACGCGATCTCCGCCCAGATAGTCGCCGAGGGAGAGGAGCGCGTAGTAGCCCACCACGAGGGCCACGCACACCAGCACGCCGTAGGAGCGCGCGCCGCGCGTGCGCCGCATGCCGAGCGGCACGGCGATCAATGCGAAGAGCAGCGGACCCGCGGGCAGCGCGAGCCGCCGGTGCAGCTCCACTTCGTAGGACGCGCGCTTCTTGGTGCGCACGCCCTCGGGCGGCACGCCGTGCTCGTCGAAGTGGCGCAGGACGCTCCAG
Source organism: Myxococcota bacterium (assembly GCA_035687825.1). Taxonomy (GTDB): domain Bacteria; phylum Myxococcota_A; class UBA9160; order UBA9160; family DASRUS01; genus DASRUS01. Next base: position 1,582 of record DASRUS010000004.1, read on the forward strand.
ATGCGCGGGAGCGTCATCTCCCCGGGCGGGGCGCGCGAGGGGTCGTCGCGCAGGAGCGAGCTCGCGTCGAGCGCGTAGTCCAGGCGCCCGAAGTCGATGCGCTGGTAGCGCGCGTCGTCGGCGCCCTTCGGCTCGAAGTGGATCGAGCCGTTCTCGAGGATCAGGTGGATCTCCGAGCGCTCGGCGTCGAAGGAGAAGAGGCCGCGCTCGGCGAACACCATGAAGGGTCGCTCGGGGTTCGAGCGGTCGGAGATCGTGACCCCCTCCAGGCGCTGCGCTTCGTCCCGGTGCTGCACCAGGAGCAGGCGATCCCCCGCGGTGGAGAGGTCGTTGAAGCGGCCCGGCTCCACCAGGGCGCCGCGCGAGGCGATCGAGCCGAGCACCGAGCGCAGCTCCCGTTTCGCGCGGGGCTCCACGTCGATGAGCAGCCACGCGGTGAGCGCGCACACGGCCAGGGCGAGCAGGAGGGGCGTCGCGAGGAGCTGGCCGAGGCTCACGCCGCAGGCGCGCAGGGCCGTGATCTCGGAGTCGGAGGAGAGCCGCCCGAACGCCACCAGGAGGCCGAACAGGAACGCGACCGGCACGACGTAGGGGACCAGCATGCCGAACACGCAGACGAGGAGCGCCAGCGCGTCCTCGGCCGCGAAGCCCACCGCGGCGAGCTCGTCGATCCGGCGCAGGAAGTTGTGGCTCACCATGATGGCGCCCACCGCCAGGAGCCCGATCACCGAGTAGAGCACGATCTCGCGGGAGAGGTAGAAGAAGAGGGTGCGGGACACGCGCATGACGTCCTATCCTAACGGTGCCCTTCCCCCCTCGCGAGGCTCGCCATCGTCGCCGTCCGCAACGCCCGAGAGCGCCCGCCCGCCGCGGACCGCATCCTGATCCTCCGGCTCGGCGCGGTGGGCGACGTGGTGCGCACGCTGCCCGCGGCGTCCGCCCTGCGCCGGGCGTGGCCCGGCGCGCACCTCGCCTGGCTCGTGGAGGCGCCGGGCGCGAGCCTGCTGCGGGCGCAGCCGTGGCTCGACGAGGTCCTGGTCTTCCCGCGCCCGGAGCTGCGCGACGCCCTGCGCGGGCTGCACCTCGCCCGCGCCGGGCGGGTCCTCCTCCGCTTCCTGCGCGAGCTCCGCTCGCGGCGCTTCGATCTCGTGCTCGACTTCCACTCGATCGCGAAGAGCGGACTCCTCTCGCGCGCGAGCGGGGCGCGCCGGCGCGTCGCGTACGCGCGGCCCTACGGTCGCGAGCTCGCGTGGCTCTTCGCGAGCGAGACCGCCCGCCTCGATCCGCCTCGTGCGAGCCGTTTCGAGCGCAACGCGGCGCTGGTGCGCTTCCTCGGCCTCGAGCCCCGGGTTGCCGAGAGGCCGCTCGCGGTGGACGCCGCGCTGCGCGCGGGGGCGGCCGAGGCCCTCGGACCCGGCCCGGCTCCCGTGGTGATGCACCCGGGCACGAGCGACCGCACGCCCCACAAGCGCTGGCCGCCCGAGGCGTACGCCGCGGTGGCGCGCGCGCTCGCGCAGGAGACGGGTGCGCCGTGCCTCGTGACCTGCGGGCCCGCGCGCGACGACCGGGACGCGGCCGAAGCGGTGGTGGCGGCGGCGCGCGGGGCCGCGCGCCTGGCGCCGCCCACCGGGAGCCTCGCCGAGCTCGCCGCGCTCTTCGAGCGCTGCCGGCTCTACGTGGGGGGCGACACCGGTCCGCTGCACGTGGCCTCCCTCGTGGGCACGCCCGTGGTGCAGATCCTCGGCCCCACCGACCCCGTGGAGAACGCCCCCTGGCCGGGCACGCCCTCGCGCAGCGTGCGCGTGCCCGTGGCGTGCAGCCCGTGCCGGCGCGGCTGCGCCGCAGCCACCTGCATGCGCGCCGTGCCGCCCGGGGCCGTGGTCGCCGCCGCTCGCGCTCTCCTGGCGTCCGGGGGATCCGGGTGTTAGAAAGGCCCGGTTCCCCCGCTGGATCATGATGAAACCTCGACACATCATCGTGCGGGGCCCCAACTGGACCGGGGACGTGATCATGGCGACCCCGGGGTTCCGGGCGCTTCGCGCCGGGTTCCCCGAGGCCCGCCTGGTCCTGCACCTGCGCCCGGGCCTCGAGGCCCTCGTCGCGGGCTCGCCGTGGTTCGACGAGGTGATCCCGGTCGAGTCCTATCAGCGCGGCCCGGCGGCGCTCGTGCGCGAGGCGGCGCGCCTGCGCGGGCGGCGCTTCGACCTCGGCGTGTGCCTGCCCGATTCGTTCTCCGCGGCGCTGCTCCTGCGCCTCGCCGGGGTGCGCGAGGTGGTGGGCTGGCGACGCGGCTTCCGGGCGGCGCTCCTGCACCGCGCGCCGACACCGCCTGGTGACGGAGGCGGGCGCCTCCTGATGCCGCGGGAGGAGCACGTGCTCGGCCTCGTGCGCGCCCTCGGCTGCGAGGCGCGGGGCACGCACCTCGAGCTCTTCGTGACGGCCGCCGAGGAGGCCCAGGCCGCGGCCGCGCTCGAAGCGGCGGGGCTCGATCCCGCGGCGCCCCGGGCGCTCCTCGCGCCGGGCGCCTCGTACGGACCCTCGAAACTTTGGCCCGCGGAGCGCTTCGCGGACGTGGGCGACGGTCTGGCGCGGGCGGGCGCCGCGGTTGCGGTGATCGGAGCGCCCGGGGAGCGCGCGCTCGCCGAGCGCGTGGTTGCGGCGATGCAGCAGCCTGCGGCGAACCTGGCGGGCAGCCTCTCGCTCGGAGCGCTCAAGGCGGCGGTGCGGGGGGCGCGCCTGCTCGTGGGCAACGACGCGGGCGCGCGGCACGTAGCCGTGGCGTTCGGGGTGCCCGCGGTGATCCTGATGGGACCCACGGCGCTCGAGAAGACGGGGCTGAACCTCGACCGCGTCGAGGTGCTCAGCGCCGACGTCCCGTGCCGGCCGTGCTACCTGCGCGAGTGCCCGATCGACCACCGCTGCATGACGCGCATCGAGCCCGAGCGCGTGCTCGCGGCGGCGCTGCCGGCCCTGGAGGGGCCGCGTCCGCTTCGGCACGCCTGGGGCGCCAGGTGACGGATCTCTCCATCGTCATCGTGACCTGGAACTCCAAGGACGTGCTCCTCGACTGCCTCGCCTCCCTCGAGCGCGAGGTGCTGGCCCGCCGCGACCCCGGCCGCATCGAGATCGAGACCCTCGTCGTGGACAACGGCTCCGGGGACGGCACCGTGCAGGCGGTGCACGAGCGGTTCCCCTGGGCCCAGGTGATCGCGCTGCCGAGCAACCTCGGCTTCGCGGCGGGCAACAACGTGGGCCTGCGCAAGGCGACCGGACGCCACGCCGTGCTCCTCAACAGCGACACCCTCGTGCACCGCGATGGCCTGGAGGCCTGCGTGCGCCACCTGGACGCGCACCCGGACGTGGGCGTCGTGGGTCCGCAGCTCCTGAACCCGGACGGCTCCAAGCAGAACTGCATCCACAACTTTCCGAGTCTCCTGACCGAGCTCGTGCCCAAGGGCGTGCTCGAGAGTCTCTTCCCCCGCCGCTTCCCGTCCAAGCGCCGGGAGCACGCGGCGCCCATCGACGTCGAGGCGGTGCTCGGCGCCTGCCTGTTCGTGCGGCGCGAGGTCCTCGAGGAGGTGGGCCTCATGCCCGAGGACTACTTCTTCTTCCTGGAGGAGACGGACTGGTGCTTTCGCATCCGGCGGGCGGGCTGGCGCGTGGTGCACGTGCCCGAGGCGCGCGTCGTGCACGTTTTCGGCGCGAGCACCAAGAAGAAGATGCCGGCGGAGACGCGCATCGAGTACCACCGCTCCCTGTATCATTTCTTCCGCAAGAACCGCGGTCCGCTCGCCGCGGCGGCGGTCGTCGCCCTGCGCTTCGCCAAGGCGCTCTGGTACGTCGTGGCGGAGCTCCCGGGGACGATCACGCGGCGGGGGCGCGAGCGCTGGCGGGTGCGTCTCGTCGTGCTGGCCTGGCATCTGCGCGGCTGCCCGGCGGACTGGGGGCTGCGCCGCGTGCGCGGCGGGGGAGGGGCCACGTGAGGATTCTCGTCACCGGCGGCGCGGGCTTCGTGGGCTCCCACCTGGTGGACGCGCTCGTCGGGCGCGGCGAGCGGGTGCGCGTGCTCGACTCGCTCGAGCCCCAGGTGCACGGCGCGGCGCGCGCGCGCCCCGCGTACCTGCATCCGGACGCGGAGCTCGTGGTGGGGGACGTGCGCGATCGGGAGGTCCTGGCGCGAGCGCTCGACGGCGTGGAGGTGGTCTTCCACCAGGCCGCCGCGGTCGGCGTCGGCCAGTCCATGTACGAGATCGAGCGCTACGTCTCCGTGAACAGCTTGGGCGCCGCGGTGCTCCTCGAGGAGATCGTCCGGCGGCGCGAGCGCATCCGCAAGCTGCTGGTCGCGTCGTCCATGTCGATCTACGGCGAGGGCGCCTACCGCGACGCGCGCGGGGCCGTGGTGCACCCGGAGCTGCGCCCGGAGCAGCAGCTCCGCGCGCGGCGCTTCGAGCTCGAGGACGCGGAGGGCCGCCCGCTCACCCCCACGCCGACACCGGAGACGAAGCCGCTCCAGCCCACCTCGATCTACGCCGTGACCAAGCGCGACCACGAGGAGATGTTCCTCGCCGTGGGGGCGGCCTACCGGATCCCGACGGTGGCGCTGCGCTACTTCAACATCTACGGCACGCGCCAGTCCCTCTCGAATCCGTACACCGGGGTGATCGCCATCTTCTCCTCACGCCTGCTGAACCGCCGCCCGCCGCTCGTCTTCGAGGACGGGCGCCAGACGCGCGACTTCGTGCACGTCTCCGACGTGGTGCGCGCGAACCTCGCGGCGCTCGACTCGGACGCCGCGAACGGGCGCGTCTACAACGTGGGCACCGGCGCGCCGACCTCGGTGCTCCAGGTGGCCGAGCTGCTTGCCAAGGAGCTCGGGTTCCCCGAGCCGCCGGAGGTGACGCAGCAGTACCGGGCGGGCGACGTGCGCCACTGCGTGGCGGACGCGTCGCGCATCGCGCGGGAGCTCGACTTCCGCGCGCGCACGACGCTCGCCGACGGCATGCGCGAGCTGCTGGACTGGCTGCGTCGGCAGTCCCCCGAGGACCGCGTGGAGCAGGCGGCGCGCGAGCTCGCCGAGCGCGGGCTCACCCGCTGATGCCGCGCCTGGACCCGCGGCGGCTCGCGCGCCTCGTCGAGCGGTTTCGCGAGGTGCGCCTGCTCGTGGTCGGCGACCTGTTCCTGGACGAGTACTGGTTCGGCGAGGTGGACCGCGTGAGCCCCGAGGCGCCCGTGCCCGTGGTGCACGTCGCGGAGGAGGCGACGGCGCTCGGCGGCGCGGGCAACGTGGTGCGCAACGTCGTGGCCCTCGGCGGCCAGTGCGCGTTCTGCGCCGTGATCGGGAACGACGCGGCGGGGCGCCGGGCCGTGGACCTGCTGAAGGACCTCGGCGTGGACCCCGCGGGCCTGGTCCCCGTGAAGGACCGACCCACCGCGCGCAAGACGCGGGTCGTGGCGCGTTCGCGCCAGGTGGTGCGCTTCGCGCAGCAGGTGGTGCGCATCGATCGCGAGACCACCGCGCCGATCGCGTCCGACGCTTCGAAGCGCCTGCTGCGCGCGGTGCAGGCGGCGCTGCCCGGCTGCGACGCGGTGGTGCTCGAAGACTACGACAAGGGGCTCTTCTCCCCCGGACTGCTGCGCTCCGCGATGAAGCTCTTCCGCGGGGCGAAGGCGTTCGTGGCGGTGGATCCCAAGCGGCAGATCGCGCCGTACCGGGGCGCGGCGCTGCTGAAGCCGAACCTGCCGGAGCTCGAGGTCCTGTCCGGCGTCGAGGTGCGCAGCCGCGCGGACCTCGTGCGCGCCGTGGCGCGCGTGCGCCGCACGCTCGGGGACGCGCAGGTGGTGGTGACGCGCGGCCCCGACGGCATGACGGTCTTCGACGGCGCCGGCCCGGGCACCGACGTCCACACCGCGGCGCGCGAGGTCTTCGACGTGCAGGGCGCGGGCGACACGACCATCGCCGCGCTCGTGCTCGCGCTGCGCGCGGGGGCGACGCTGCTCGAGGCCGCGGTGATCGCGAACGCCGCGGCCGGCGTCGTGGTGGGCAAGGCCGGCACCGCCACGGCGAGCCCCGCCGAGCTGCGGACCCTCTTGCCCGCGGCCATCGAGGCGGCGCGCACGTGATCCGCAGCATGACCGGGTTCGGCGCCGCGACCTTCGAGGTGGAGGGCCAGCGCTTCGCGCTGGAGATCCGCTCGGTGAACCATCGCTTCCTGGACATCCAGATCCGCCTGCCGCGGGCGCTCGGGAAGCTCGAGGCGGAGCTGCGCGCCGAGCTCAAGCGCCGCTTCGGGCGCGGGCGCTTCGACGTGGGGGTGACGCCGCCCGGGGGCGCGGGGGGCCTGCAGCGCGTGCGCGTGGACCCCGCGGTGGTGGCGGAATACGTCACCGCCGCCGCGGAGCTCCAGCGCTCGCAGCCCGTGGCGGGCGTCCTCGATCTGACCACGCTGTTCTCGCTGCCCGGCGTCGCGAGCTTCGTGGAGGCGGAGCTCCCGGAGGACGCGCTGCGCGCGGGGCTCGGCGCGGCGCTGGACGTCGCCGCGAGCGCCCTCGACGCCATGCGCGCGGCGGAGGG
>DASRUS010000005.1:0-2192 GCA_035687825.1 Myxococcota bacterium
CTGATCCCACTTCGCGAGATCCGCGGCGCTCGAGGTGGACCAGATCAGCGCGATCCCCAGGCTGAGCCAGGCAAGTCTCGCAGTGGACGTCATCGCTCGTCTCCTTCGGGTTGGAATGATCGGAACACGACACGCGGCCGACTGCATCGCCCTAGAGATGCCACGGCAGGAATGCGTCGATCGCGAGCCCCAGCACGAAGAGGCCGCCGGCGAGGCGCGTCAGCACGAACACCCAGGCCACGTGCCAGAGCGGCCAGATGGGGAAGTTCTCCGGCGGAGCGGCCGGCTTCGGCTTGCCGAGGGTCGCGAGCACCGGGCCCGCGCGCTTCAGGGCGAAGAAGCAGAGGAGCGTCCAGACGCTGAGCGTGCCCGCGAGCACGAGCGTCGCCACGAGGGCGAAGAAGCCGAGGATGAGACCCTGCGCCAGGCGGCGCCCCTGCTCCTCGCCGAGCAGCACCGGCAGCGTGTGGATCCCCTTCGCGGTGTCGGCCTCGATCTTGTCCACGTGCTTGCCCACGAGGACCGCCATCACGAGGCACGCGTAGGGGAGGCTCGCCGCGATCACCCAGGGCGCGATGTGTCCCGTGGTCGCGAGGTACGTGCCGCCGATCATGAACGGTCCCCACACCAGGAAGACGCCCGGCTCGCCCAGGCCGCGGTGCTTGAGGAGGAGCGGCGGCGCCACGTAGAAGACGCTCACGAAGAGGCCGAGCAGCGCGAAGGCGACGATGGGCCAGCCGTGGGCGCGCGCCAGCAGGAAGAGGATGCCGAGGTCGACGAGGTTCACCGCGGCGATGGCGGCCAGCAGGCCGCGCTTCGAGACGAGGCCCGAGAGGATCGGGTGCGGCGCGTACTGGCCGCGCACGTACTGGTTCGAGTCCACGCCCGACTCGAGGTCGAACCAGTCGTTGATCATGTTGTTCGCGGCGTGGGCCAGCAGGATCCCGGCGAGCGCGAGGAGGAAGTGCGCCGGGTTCGCGTCGGCGCGGTCCGGTCCGCCGAGGGCGAGCAGCCCCCCGATCGCACCCGAGACCAGGGTCATGGGGAAGACGCTCGCGCGCACGATCAGGAGCCAGCGCGAGACCGCGTCCATGCGGCGCTCGCCGGCGAGGTTCTGCGTGCGCAGGATCTCGGACCAGTTGTCGAGGAGCGTGGCCATGCATCCCTCCCGTGAGCAGGCTAGCAGAGTGGCCTTCTGGTAGTCTCGCCGCCCGCAAGCAGGGAGCGGCTCGTGAATCCCGTCGTCGAGACGAGCGTGGGTCGGATCGAGGGGCTCGCGGAGCCCGGCGTCCAGGTGTTCCGGGGGATCCCGTTCGCCGCGCCGCCCGTGGGCGCGCTGCGCTTCCGGGCGCCGCAGGCACCCGAGCCGTGGACGGGCGTGCGCGAGGCGACGCGCTTCGGCCCGCCCGCACCCCAGGCCCCGAGCCCGGTGATGCGCATGCTCGGCGGCCACGACGAGCTCCGCTGGAGCGAGGAATGTCTCACGCTGAATGTGTGGACGCCCGCCGCCGACCGCGGCAGGCGGCCCGTCCTCGTGTGGATCCACGGGGGCGCCTTCACCACGGGCTCCGGCGGCTTCCCGATCTACGACGGGAGCTCCCTCGCGCGGCGCGGCGACGTCGTGGTGGTGACGATCAACTACCGCCTGGGCGCCCTCGGCTTCCTCGCGCTGCCCGCCTTCGAGCAAGAAGAGGGCAACGTCGTCGGAAACTTCGGCCTGCTCGATCAAATGCGCGCGCTCGAGTGGGTGCGCGAGAACGCCGAGTCGTTCGGGGGCGATCCCGGGAACGTCACCGTCTTCGGCGAGTCGGCGGGCGCCATGAGCCTGGGCGCGCTGCTCGGCGCTCCGGCGGCGTGCGGTCTCTTCCGCGCCGCGATCCTCCAGAGCGGCGCGGCGCACAACGTCTCCGACGCCGAGCAGGGCGAGCGCGTCGCGCACGTCTTCGCGAAGGAGCTCGGCGTCGACCCGAGCGACCTACGCCGCCTGCGCGAGGCGCCCGCTGCGGCGATCCTCGAGGCGCAGGTGCGCAGCGTGAACGCGCTCTGGGGGCAGGTGCGCGGCCTCGCCTTCCAGCCCGTGCTGGACGGCCGCACCCTGCCGCGCCCGCCGCTCGACGTGGTGCGCGAGGGCGGCGCACGCGGCGTGGACCTCCTGGTGGGGACGAATCTCGAGGAGTACAAGCTCTACCGTC
>DASRUS010000006.1:0-4494 GCA_035687825.1 Myxococcota bacterium
TGAGCTGATTGAGCGCGAGATGATCAAAGGACCGTGGGTGATGGGCGACACGTACAGCATCTGCGACCTGTATCTTTTTACCTTGTCACAATGGCTGGAGGCGGACGGAGTCGATCTCAAGAAGCTCCCGAAGGTGGTAGACCACAGACTTCGAATGTCGGAACACCCCGTCGTCAGGAGAGTGGTGGCCGAGGAGCTGACATAGTCGTGCTTTCTGCCGGGTGCTCGGCTCCATCCCCGAGCCGCCGCAAGAGAGGAAGCATGAGTGAAATCATCAGCCTCCGACCCGCTCCCAGCGGAGGCCGTGGCGTTCGAACGGCGCGAAGTCGTCGTCGCAGGAGGCCAGCGTGGCGCCGCGGGAGATGGCGATGGCGGCGAGGTGGGCGTCGTCGATCGCGTTGCGGAGCGAGCGCCGCGACGCGGCGACCAGCTCGGCGACGAGCTCCCAGCGCACCTCCGAGTCGCTCACGACCTCCACGCCGGTGTCGAGCCACTCCTCGATCCAGCCCACGGCTTCGTCGTCGCTCATGCACCCCGCGAACGCCGGATTCGTCCCCAGCCGGAGGAACTGGTGGATCGTCGGCCAGGTGAGCGCGAGCGTCTCGCGGGCGTTGATCGCGTCCTCGAGCCAGCGCTTCGCGACCTCGTGGTGCCCAGCCGTGGGATCGATGGCGTAGAAGAGGATCTGGACGTCGGCGATCTTCACGGACCGGGCTCGAGCGGGCGGAGCACCTGCTCGTCGGACGCCTGCGCCGCGAGCCGGCGGGCGTCGGCGATGTCGAAGCCGAAGCCCAGCTTGCGAGGCTTCAGCCGATAGGGTCGGCGGCGTCCGGGTCGCTCGGCATCGTCGGGTGCGCTCTGGAGCAGCCGGTCGAGGGCCTCGTTGAGCGAGATCCCCTCCCGCGCGGCGAGACGTTCGACCTTGCGCCGGGTGGCAGGCTGGAGCCGGACCGTCATGCGAGCGTCGTCCGCCATGGGACCCCGGGGAGAGCGAGAGTGACAGCTTAGCTGTCAACTTCGAGCGCGGCCAGGTACCCCCCGGTCCGCCGCCCGCCGGTCCGTGAATATTACATTGATTGCAGAATTGAAGTCGGACAAGTAATATTCCGCCCGTGCGCCCCACCGCCCGGAGCTTCGTCCTCGACCTGCTCTCCACCCTGAAGCGCGGCGCCATGCCCGTGCGCGCCCTCGTGGCGGCGGGCGAGGGCTTCGGGATCGCGGGGAACAGCATCCGGGTGGCGCTGGCGCGCCTCCTGGCGGCCGGGCGGATCGAGCGCGACGAGCGCGGGCGCTACCGCCTGGGCGCCGGGGCCGAGCCCATGCGGCGGCACGTGGTCTCGTGGCGGAGGCTCGCCGAGCGGACGCGCCCCTGGGCCGGAGCGTGGCTGGGGGTCGTGACCTCGGGGCTCCCCGCCCGCGGGAGTCGCGCCGCGCGCCGCGAGCGCGCGCTGCGCTTCCTCGGGCTGCGCTCCCTCGAGCCGGGACTCGCGGTCCGGCCCGACAACCTGCGCGGCGGCGTGGCGGCGGTGCGCGCGGAGCTCCACGCCCTCGGCCTCGAGCCCGCGGCGCCGGTCTTCGAGCTGCGCAGCCTCGACCCCGCGACCGAGGCCCGCGCCCGCGCGCTCTGGGACGTGCGCGCGCTGCGCGCGGCCTACCGCCGCTCCCTCGCCGACCTCGAGCGCAGCGCTCGGCGTCTGCCGCGGCTCCCCGAAGCCGAGGCGAGGGTCGAGTCGTTCCTGCTGGGCGGGCGCGTGATCCGCGAGCTCGTCCTCGATCCGCTGCTCCCCGAGCCCATCGTGCCGGCGGGCGAGCGCGAGGCCCTGCTCGAGTCCATGCACCGCTTCGACCGGCTCGGCCGCGCGTGCTGGTCCGCGTTCCTGGATCGCTACGACGTTCCCCATCTGAGAACGCCCGCCGATACGAGGATCGCCGACGGCGCGGAGCGGCTCGCCCTGGCGGGAGGTGTGAGATGACGACGACGACGGTCGAATGGACGGACGGCGCGCGCCCGAGCCAGCGCACGCCCTGGCGCGGCGCGCTCGCCCGCCCCGAGATCGCCGAGCTCCTCGAGCTCCACGACGCGCGTTCGTGGCTCTCCCTCGCCGTCGACTGGGGGCTCGTCTTCGCGTCGTTCGCGGTCGTGGCCGCGTGGCCGAACCCGCTCACGATCCTGGCCGCGCTCTTCGTGATCGGGGCGCGCCAGCTCGGCCTCGCCGTCCTCATGCACGAGGCCGCGCACCGCACGCTGCTGCGCGATCGCCGCTGGAACGACTTCGTCGGGAGCTGGCTCTGCGCGTATCCCGTGTGGAGCGATCTGCGCACCTACCGCCGCTACCACCTCCAGCACCACGCGAAGAACTGGACCGCGGAGGACCCCGATCTCGGCCTCGCCACGAAGCACCCCGTGACGCGAGCGAGCATGCTGCGCAAGATCGGGCGGGACCTCTCCGGCCGCACGGGGCTCAAGTTCGCGCGCGCGGCCTTCGCGCGGACCTTCCGGCGCTGGCGGGTGGACGAGCCCGCGCGCCGGGCGGCGCGCGGCGTGGCGGTCACGAACGGCGTGCTCCTGCTCTCGCTCGCCGCGCTCGGCCGGCCGGAGCTCTACCTGCTCTGGGCGGGCGCCTGGCTCACCACGAACACGTTCGTGACGCGCATCCGCTCCATCGCCGAGCACAACATGGTGCCCGACCCGGCGGATCCCCTGCGCAACACGCGCACGACGCTCGCCCGCGCCTGGGAGCGCTTGCTCGTCGCGCCGAACCGGGTGAACTTCCACCTCGAGCACCACCTGCTGATGACCGTGCCCCACTACCACCTGCCCCGCATGCACCGGCTGCTCGCCGAGTGCGGCGCCCTCGACGGCGCCCTCGTCGCGCGCGGCTACCCCGGCGTGCTGCGCGCCGCGGCGTCGAAGCCGGCCTGATGGATCCCTTCCGCGAGCGCGTCGCCGTCGTGACGGGCGGCGCGGGGGGCATCGGCCTGGCCCTGGCGAAGGCCTTCGCGGCCCGGGGAGCCAGGCTGGTCCTCGCCGACCTCGACGAGGAGGCGCTCGCCCGAGCCGAGCAGGAGCTCGCCGGGGAGGGAGCGCAGGTCCTCGGCGTCCACACCGACGTGACGCGCCGCGAGAGCGTTCAGCTCCTGGCCGACATGGCGCTGCGCCGCTTCGGCGCGGTCCACCTCGTGTGCAACAACGCAGGGGTCGCCGTCTTCGGCGAGATCGCGAAGGCCACGCCCGAGGACTGGGAGTTCACCATGGCCGTAAACTTCTGGGGCGTGGTGCACGGCGTCGCGAGCTTCGTGCCGATCCTCGTGGACCAGAAGGCGGGCGGACACGTGGTGAACACCGCGTCCATGGCGGGGCTCGTGGGCATGCAGTGGCTCGGCGTCTACTGCGCGTCCAAATTTGCCGTGGTGGGGCTCAGCGAGTCGCTGCGCCGCGAGCTCGAGCCCCACGGGATCGGCGTGAGCGTGCTCTGCCCCATGATCGTGCAGACGAAGATCAACGAGAACTCGGTGCGCATGCGGCCGGCGCTGCTGCGCACGGGCAAGGAGATCGTGCCGCCGGGCGCACCCGCCCTGCAGGGCGGCGTCGTCGCGCCCGACGCGGTGGCGCGCCGCGTGGTGCGCGCCGTGGAGCGCAACGCCCTCTACGTGCTGACGCACCCCGAGCAGCGCGAGATCCTGCGCCGGCGCGCGGCCCGCCTCGACCGGGAGTTCGACGAGGCCGAGGAAGCGTCCTGAGGCTGGCATTCCGCCGCGAGGGGCTCGGGGCAGGGTCCTAGTGTAGTTGTTCATAAATATCTAGACATATAAGCACGCTTCTGCTTTCCTCCTCCTGTGGGAGGATGAAGCCGTGCGCGTTGCCCCGCCTGTCCAGCTGACTTCGACGGATCGGGAGACGCTCAGGCGTTGGTCCCGGGGGCGCACGACGGCCGCGCGCTTGGTGATGCGCTCCTCGATTGTGCTGCGAGCCGCCGAAGGCCAGCGCGATCAAGACATCGCCGCGGCCTTGGGAACCAACCGGCACACGGTGGCCTTGTGGCGTCGGCGCTTCCGGGAGCAGGGGGTCCCAGGGATTGAGAAGGATGCGCCTCGCGGCGGGCGCAAGCCGACGCTGCGCAGCCGCGTCGAGCGGCGGATCGTGGAGAAGACCACGCAGCAGAAGCCGCGCAATGCCACCCACTGGAGCGAACGAACGCTGGCCCGGGAGCTGAGGGTCAGCCGCTCGATGGTACACCGGGTGTGGAAGGCCCATGGCCTCAAGCCCCACCGGATCAAGACGTTCAAGGTGAGTCGCGATCCCCACTTCTTCGAGAAGCTCCACGACGTCGTCGGGCTCTACCTCGATCCGCCCGAGCATGCTCTGGTCCTCAGCCTCGACGAGAAGAGCCAGATCCAGGCGCTCGACCGCACTCAGCCCAGCTTGCCGCTCTATCCAGGTCGCCTGGGCACGATGACCCACGACTACAAGCGCAACGGAACGACCACGCTGTT
>DASRUS010000007.1:0-5537 GCA_035687825.1 Myxococcota bacterium
TTCGAGCGCGACATCGTCATCAGGACGAGGCATCGACGCAGCGACGGGCAGTAGCGAGGAAACGTGATCGCCTCGGGATGACCCATCGTGTAGGCGGTGCGCGCGCCGAGCCCCGGATAGTCGAGATCGACGCGTCGCATGGGGGCTTCGTCGACGAAGCGTCCCCGGTCGAAGACTCGGATCTCGCCGGTGAGCTGGTGAACTCCATGAACGCTCGCGGCGGACGGCTTGGCCCCGCGCGTCTCGGGCATGGCGGCGTCGAGGTCGAAGCCCGGATACAGCTCTTCGACCTCGTCGAGCTCGCGCATGGCCGTCGCGGCGAGCAGGTTCGAAATGCCGGGGCTCGCGCCCATGCCGATCACGGCCGTGACGCCGCGCGCGCGGGCTTCCCCGTCCATCGCGAGCATGGCTTCGGTCGATTCCCAGTCGTCGTTGATGTCGAAGTAGTGACAGCCGGCGCGAATGGCCGCCCGCAGCACCGGCGGGCCGAGCCTGAAGAACGGTCCGACGGTGTTCAGGACGGCGCCCGCGCCGGACAGAAGCCGCACGAGCCCAGACGGGTCGGTTACGTCGATCCCGGTGGCTCGAGCCTTCGGGCCCAGATCCTCGGCGAAGCGGGAAGCGGCGGCGAGGTCGAGGTCGGCCACCACGAGCTCGCTCACGAAGTCGAGTGATGCGGCGGTCCGCGCCGCGTAGCGACCCATGCCGCCCGCGCCCAGCGCGATGACTTTCATGGTTTCCCCCTCTGGATCGCGCCCGCGCGATGCGTCGGCCCGGAAGCACGACGGGTGCGGTCGTTGCAGCGGCGCCTGCTCGTCGCAGCGCAGCCGTCCGCCGCGGGACATCCCATCGATCCGGGTCATGATACCGAAGCGGGGTTCCGCCCGAGGCGGCGCCATCCGCAGCGCGCACTTCGACTATGATGAGCGCCTCGACGAACTGGCGCGCGCGGAAGCGGGGGAGGGAGGAGCCATGGAGCCGGCGGACGTCTTCGGGGACGCGGTGGCTCGCGTGGAGCGCATGGGCCGGCAGGCGGCCGTGAGCCCCGAGGTGCTCGCGGCCCTGCGCCAGCCGAAGGCCGTGCTCGTGGCCTCGCTCCCCGTGCGCATGGACGACGGCTCGACGCGCTGGTTCTCGGGCTACCGCTGCCGCTACAACGACGCGCGCGGCCCGACCAAGGGGGGGATCCGCTACCACCCTGGCGTCACCCTCGAGGAGGTGCAGGCACTGGCGCTCTGGATGACGCTCAAGTGCGCGGTGGTGGGCCTGCCCTACGGCGGGGCCAAGGGCGGCGTCGCGGTGGACCCGAAGCAGCTCTCGCACCTCGAACTCGAACGCCTCTCGCGCGCCTACATGCGCGCGGTCGCCGACTTCGTCGGTCCCGACACCGACATCCCCGCCCCCGACCTCTACACGAACGCGCGCATCATGGGCTGGATGGCCGACGAGTACCAGACGATCAAGCGCGTCCAGGTCCCCGGTGTGATCACGGGCAAGCCCATCGCCATGGGCGGGAGCCTGGGCCGGGAAGAGGCGACGGGGCGCGGCGCCTCCCTCATGATCCACGAGCTCGCGCGCCGCCGCGGCCTCGAGCCGGCCCGCACGCGCGTCGCGGTGCAGGGCTTCGGCAACGCCGGCTACCACGTCGCTCGCTGCCTCCAGGAGGCGGGCTACCGCATCGTCGCGGTGAGCGACTCGAAGGGCGGGATCCTGTCCGAGGCGGGCTTCGACGTGGAGAGCCTCCACCGCGCGAAGGAGTCGAGCCGAGTGCTCCAGGGGGTGTACTGCCGCGGCTCGGTGTGCGAGCTGGTGGAGCACCAACGCATCTCCAACGAGGAGCTGCTCGAGCTCGACGTGGACGTGCTCGTCCCCGCGGCGCTCGAGAACGTGATCGGGTCGCACAACGCGGAGCGGATCCGCGCTCCGCTGGTGGTGGAGGTGGCCAACGGGCCGATCGCGGGGGAGGCGGACGAACGCCTGCACGAGCGCGGGATCACCGTGCTGCCGGACGTGCTCGCCAACGCGGGGGGAGTGACCGTGAGCTGGTTCGAGTGGGTGCAGAACCGCCAGGGCTGGCCGTGGACCCTCGAGGACGTGCGCGGCCGCCTCGCCGACGTGCTCAGCCGCGCGTTCTCGGAGATCTGGAGGATCGCCGAGGAGGAGAAGCTCTCGCTGCGCGGCGCGGCCTACGCCCTCGCGCTGCGGCGCATCGCCGAGGCGATCGAGTCGCAGGGCACGCGGGAGTGGTTCGCGAGCAGGGAAGCCTGAGGGGCTGCTCTGCCCTGGTCGTGGAGGCGCCCGATGACGCGAACGCGATGCTCATCCCTCCGGCAGCGCCTCCGCGCTCAGTGGACGCCGACGATCTCCCCGTCGCGCAGGTCGATCGACTCGGCGAGGGGCCGCTGCGGCAGCCCGGGCATTCGCAGGATCTCGCCGGTCAGGGCCACCAGGAAGCCGGCGCCGGCGTGGATCTGGATGCTGCGAACCGTGACGTCGAAGTCGCGCGGGCGACCGCGCAGCCGGTGATCGTCCGAGAGGGAGGCCTGCGTCTTGGCGATGCAGACCGGCAGGCCCTCGTAGCCGAGGCGCCGCAGCGTGCGGAGGTCGCGTTCGGCCTCCTTGGTCAGCACCACCCCGCGCGCGCCGTACATGCGGCTCGCCACCGCGAGCACCTTGTCGGGGAAGGGGTCCTCGGGCCGGTAGAGCGGGCGGAAGGGGGTGTTGCGGCCGGCCGCCTGTTCGCGCACCACGCGGGCCAGCTCGAGCGCGCCGGCGCCGCCGCGCGCGAAGTGGTCCGAGACCGCGAAGGGGACGTCGAGCTCCGCGCAGCGCTCGCGCACCACGGCGATCTCGTCGTCGCGGTCGCTGGCGAAGCGGTTCAGCGCCACCACCGGCGGCTCGCCGAAGCACCGGATGTTCTCCACGTGTTTCTCGAGGTTCGGAAGGCCGCGGGAGAGCGCCCCCGGATCGGGGGTCTCGAGCGCATCGGCGGCGGCGCCGCCGTGCAGCTTGAGGGCGCGCGCGGTGGCGACGAGGACGACGGCGTCGGTGTCGAGCCCGGCGCTGCGGCATTTGATGTCGAAGAACTTCTCGGCGCCGAGATCGAAGCCGAACCCCGCCTCCGTGATCGCCCAATCCGCCAGGTGGAGCGCCATGCGCGTCGCGATCACGCTGTTGCAGCCATGGGCGATGTTCGCGAAGGGCCCCCCGTGCACGAGCGCGGGCACTCCCTCCAGCGTCTGCACGAGGTTGGGCCAGAGCGCGTCTCGCAGCAGCGCGAGCATGGAGCCCGTCGCGGAGAGGTGCTCCGCCGTCACCGGCTGCCCCTGGTCGGTGAAGGCCACGAGCAGCCGCTGGAGGCGCGCGCGCAGGTCCGCGGCGTCCCGCGCGAGGCAGAGCACCGCCATGACCTCCGAGGCTGCGGTGATGTCGAAGCCCGTCTCGCGAGGCACGCCGTGGCCGGGCCCGCCCAGCCCGACGATCACGTTGCGCAGTGCCCGGTCGTTCATGTCGATCACGCGGCGCCACAGCACCCGGCGCGGGTCGATGCGCAGGCGGTTTCCCCAGTGGAGGTGGTTGTCGAGGAGCGCCGCCAGCAGGTTGTGCGCGGAGGTCACGGCGTGGAAGTCGCCGGTGAAGTGCAGGTTGATGCGGTCGGAGGGGACGAGCGCGCTGCGCCCGGCGCCGGTGCCACCGCCCTTCATGCCGAACACGGGCCCGATCGAGGGCTCGCGAAGCGCCAGGCACGCGCACTCGCCGAGCCGCACGAGGCCCTGCGCCAGCCCGATGCTCGTGGTGGTCTTGCCCTCGCCCGCGGCGGTCGGCGTGATCGCCGAGACGAGCACGAGGCGCGGCGGGCCCGCGCGACGCCGCGGCGCGGCGAGCAACGCCGGGTCGATCTTCGCGGCGTCATCGCCGAAGGGCCGCCACTCGCCGGCCGAGAGCCCCAGGGACTCGGCGATCTTCGCGATCGGCTGCGGCCGCTGGTCGCGCAGGCCGGCTTCGGGCGACATCGCGCGCAGGGTATCGCGGCCGGCGGAGGGCGCGCCGGGGGCCTCGCCGCCCCGCTGGCCTAGACCTCGAGCGCCGACGCCGCGTTCTCGAAGTGCTCGGGGCGCACGTAGATCACGTAGCCGAAGCCGCCGCGCCCGTCGGTCACGCCCGTCGAGGCGAAGACGTCGACGCCCGCCTGGGAGAGCTGCCCGTGGACGCGGCTCAGCGCGCCGAGCTCGTCGTCGCCCTGCACCAGGAAGGCCGGGTGCGGCCCGTCGAGCGCGAAGCCCGCCCGTCGCGCGGCCGTCTCGAGCGACCCGCCGTCCTCGGGAAAGAGCGTGAGCTCGGTCCGCGCCGGCCCCATCGGGACGGCGCTGAACGCGAGCAGGTTGATGCCCTGGCCCGCCAGCTCCGAGAGGAGCCGTCCGGCGTGCTCCGGGACGTCGGGGATCACGGTGTAGTAGTAGTCGATGCGGCGGATCCGGAAAGCCATCGAGTCCCCTCCAGCTCCGGCCGCGGCCCGCCTCGGCGTCGTCGCCACGGGTCAGGACCGGGGCAGCAGATGCCAGCGCAGCGGCGCCGCCTCGGCCTGGAGCGTGATCCGGCAGCCGCCGCGCTCGTCGGAGAGCTCGCGCGCCAGGCGCTGCACCTCCTCGATCATCTCGTCGCGGAGCTCCTTCGGCGCGGAGAGGAGCGACACGTCGCGCCGCCTGGCCTCGACGATCAGGTGGCCCGGCGCGAGGGGGCGCGCGGGGCGCACCACGCGCAGGCCGGCGGTCTCGCGCAGCACGACCTCGCCGGGCGCGGGTCGCTGCTCGAAGCCGCGAGCGTCGAGGAGCGGCGCGGGCTCGCCGGTGAGGTCCCCGAGCAGGCTCTCGCGCATCAGCCCCGGGAGCTCCGCCTCGCAGCGGTAGTTCGGGTGGTCGATGCGGACGCGCGCGGGCAGGGCGGGGTCCGCCAGGCGCGGGAGCCAGCGGCGCGGCACGCGGAACTTCAGGTACTGGACCGCGGAGATGCGGTCCTCCTCCAGCTGCTTCGGGTCGAAGCGGGCGGGGAGCTCCTCGGCGTCCGCGCCGTCGCCGAGGACGAGGCTCACGTGCTCGTCGATCCCCACCAGGCGGTCCAGCTCGTGCCTGATGCGCGACGACTCGGTGATCTCGACGAAAAGCGTGGCCGAGAGCTCGCCCTCCCCGGGCACGAGCTCGTTGTAGACGTCGAGCTCGCGCTGCACGGACTCGGGGTCGTGGATGCGCTCGATGCGCAGCATCTCCTGGACCTGGAAGCGCAGCGTCTCGCGGTTCTCGAAGACGAGCGACACGCGGTCGCCCACCGCGAGGCGGCGGCGCGCCTTGAGCTCGATCACCGCGTCGCGGTAGGCCGCCCGCGCCTCCTCGTAGGCGTCGAGGTCGAGGAGCTCCTCCCGGGCGAGGGGCTTCACGCCTCCGCGCCCCCGTAGGCGCGGCGCAGGAGCACGACGGGGTGTACGGGCTTGCGCCCGAGGCCCTCCTCGATGCGCAGCGCCGCGAGGGGACAGTCCGTGGCGA
>DASRUS010000008.1:0-5229 GCA_035687825.1 Myxococcota bacterium
GCTGATGGCTCGGCCCGCGTCGCCTCCCGCTCAGCCGCGCGCCAGGCCTCGACGTCGGCGATCACGTCGAGCTCGCTCGAGCGTCTCTTCCTTCCGGGGAGCGACGCCCGCTAGGATCCGCCGGCGCGCAGCGGGGTGGGCTTGCCGAAGAGCCAGCCCTGGCCGAAGGGGATGCCGAGGCCGCCGAGGGTCTTGAGCTCGTCGAGCGTGTCGAGGCCCTCGGCGACGATGCGCGCGCCGATCCCGTCGGCCACGGACTGGAGTGCCCGGAGCATGGACTGCCGGGCGGGGTCCGTGTCGATGCCCGCACAGAACGCGCGATCCACCTTGATGTAGTCGGGCTCGAGCTCCAGCACCGCCTGGAGGCTCGCGTAGCCCGCCCCGGTGTCGTCGATGGCGATCTGGAAGCCGAGCTTCCCGTACTCGTCGCGCACCTCGCGGAACGCGGCGTAGCTCTCGATGCTCTCCTGCTCGGAGATCTCGAAGACGACGTCGCTCGGCGTGAGCTTCGTGCGGGCGAGGGTCCGGATCAGCGCCTCGGGGCGGAAGCTCGGATCCCAGATCGTGGTGGGACGGACGTTCAGGAAGAGCTTCGTGCCCGACGGAAGCCCCACCGCGCCCGCGAGCCCGCTCCGGCGGCACAGGCAGTCGAGCTCGAAGATCAGGTTCTCCTCCTCCGCGGTCTCGAACAGCACGGCGGGCGAGTGGAACTCGCTCGCGTCCGGGCCCCGCACGAGCGCCTCGTAGCCGAACACCCGGTACGTGGCCGCCTCCACGATGGGCTCGTAGACGGAGTAGACGTTGCCCGCCAGGACGAGGGAGAGGAAGCGCTTGCGGCGGCCGCGCGCGGCGAGCTGCGCCGAGAGGCGCGCGTCCTCGCGGGCCTCCTCCAGGGCCTGGCGGAGCTGCGTGTCCACGCTGAAATGCGGATTGCGGAACGCCACCGCCCAGCCGATGCCGATGTTCCGGGCCTTGCGCACCCAGGGGTACGCCACCCGGTGCGCCTGCTGCTGGATCGCGCGGCCGATCGCGTCGGCGAGCTCGGGCAGCTCGCCCTGGTAGAGGCGCGTCTCGTCCGCGCCGCGGAACACGAAGAGCGCGAGCTCGGGCCAGCCGATCTCGCCGGCCACGAGGATCTTCTCGCCGTCGAACCCCGCGCACACCTGACGCACGAGCTCCGCGAGCGCGCCGAAGCTGCGCGCGTAGGCGTGGTCACCGTGGGAACGCTCGATCGCCGCCAGGGGCGAGGCGTCCACGAGCAACACGCCGAAGCTGCCCAGCTCGGCGAACCGCTCCGCGAAGGCGGGCAGGCACTCCCCGAGCCGGGGAGCCTCTGCGGGGAAGCCGAGAGCGGCGGCGCTGCGAGCCGGGTCGGCCACGATCCCTGCATCGGCCGCCCTCGCGCTGCGATTGAGCACGAGCTGGAGCGCGCGCGCCTTCGGCTCCCGCCGGCGCTAAGCTCGCGCCGTGTCGGGATCCTTCTACGGCCTCACCCCCGATCGCGTGCTCGCCGCGGTCGAGCGCGAGGGTCTGCGGCCCACCGGTCACTGCACGCCGCTCGTCTGCCTCGAGAACCGCGTCTACGACGTGCGCCTCGGGAGCGGGGCCCACGTGGTCGTGAAGTTCTACCGGCCCGGGCGCTGGGGCGCCGCGGCGGTGCTCGAGGAGCACGCGTTCCTCGCGGACCTCCGCGCTGCGGAGATCCCCGTCTGCGCGCCGATCGCCCTGCGCGACGGCGCGACCCTCGGCCGCGCGGACGACCTCCTCTACGCGATCTGGCCGCGCACCGGGGGCCGCTCCCGGGACGAGCTCGCGGACGCCGAGATCGAGGTGCTGGGACGGCTCCTCGCGCGCATCCACGCCGTGGGAGCCACCCGCGACGCCCCGCACCGGCCCCGCCTCGACGCCCGGACGCGGAGCCTCGAGCCGCTGGAGCTCCTGGAGCGCAGCGGGGCCCTCCCCCGCGGCTGCGTCCGGCGCTACGCCGCGGCGGCGCGCGGCCTGGCCGCGCTCTACGCCGAGCGGAGCCGGGGCGTGCCCGTGCACCGCATCCACGGCGACTGCCACCTGGGCAACCTCCTGCTCGGCGACGAGGGCTGGTTCTTTCTCGACTTCGACGACTGCACCGTGGGCCCCGCGGTGCAGGACGTGTGGATGCTGCTCCCGGGCCGCGACGCCGAGGGCGCGCGGCAGCGCGCGCTCCTGCTCACGGCTTACGCGCAGTTCCGCGAGTTCGATCCGCGCTGGCTCGAGCTCGTGGAGTGCCTGCGCGGGATGCGCTTCGTGTGGTACGCGGCCTGGATCGCGCGCCGCTGGGAGGACCCGGCCTTTCCCGACGCGTTCCCGCACTTCGGCACCGAGGAGTACTGGGAGCGCGAGACGCTCGACCTCGAGGATCAGCTCGCGCGCGTCGCCGGGGCTGGGCGCGACGCCGACGGGGTCGAGCGCGCCGCCCGGGGCGAGGCGCCCCCGGAGCTCACCAACAAGGATTTCTTCTGGGACCTGTAGAGACCGCGCCGGGCACGGGAGGGGACCCGCCATGCTGAAACTCTCGGTGGACTTCGAGCACCCCTCGCGGACCTGGTGGGAGAGCGGCGGCCAGGAGCTCTGGGACGGCATCACGGAGGGCTTCGGGGAGAGCTCCGTCGTCCTCGAGGCTCACCTGGCGGAGTCGTGGCTCGTCGAGGCGCGCCGCATCCCGGGCTGGGAGGGCGGACCGGAGTGGGCGCCGCATCCGATCGGCGTGTCGCCCGTGTCCGACGACGACCCCGAGGTCTAGCGCGTGGTCGAGCGCCCGCCCCCGGCCGCGCCCGCGGCCGACCCGAGCGTCGCCCTCGTGGTCCCCTGCTACGACGAGGCGGAGCGCCTGGACGCGAGCGCGTTCCGCGAGTTCGCGGCGAGCCGGCCCTGGCTCCGCTTCGTCTTCGTGGACGACGGGAGCCGCGACGGGACCCGCGCGATCCTCGCCGGGCTCGCCCGGGAGGCGCACGGCGCCTGCGAGCTCGTCGCCCTCGAACGCAATCGCGGCAAGGCCGAGGCGGTCCGCGCGGGGGTGCTCCACGCGCTCTCGGGCGGCGCCGAGCTCGTGGGCTTCTGGGACGCCGACCTCGCCACGCCGCTGGCGGAGCTCGACCGCTTCCGCGCGTGCTTCGCCGCCGAGCCCGCCCTCGAGGTCGTGCTGGGCTCACGCGTGCGGCTCCTCGGCCACCGCGTGGAACGGAGCGAGCTGCGCCACTACTTCGGGCGGATCGCCGCCACCTGCGTGTCGCGGATCCTACGCCTTCCCGTGTATGACACGCAGTGCGGCGCCAAGCTCTTCCGCGCGACCCCGGCGCTGCGAGAGGTCTTCCGCGAGCCCTTTCTCACGCGCTGGGAGTTCGACGTGGAGCTCCTGGCGCGCTGGCGGGACCCGCCGCACGGGCGGGGCCGCCCAGATCTGGCCGGGCGGATCCGCGAGCTCCCGCTCCTCGAGTGGCACGACGTGGCCGGCTCGCGCCTGCGCCTCCGGGACTTCGTGCGCGCCCCCCTCGAGCTGCTGCGGATCTGGCGCGCGCATCCGGGCCTGCGGCGCGCGCCCCCCGACGCGCCGCGGCAGCCGGGCTAGACTGCCGGATCGCCGGAGGCGGACGCGTGAGCGAGATCGTGGGGACCACGCTCGAGGATCGGATCCTGGTCGTGCGTCTCGACGACGGCAAGGTGAACGCCCTCTCTCCCGCCGTGGTGGCCGCTCTCGGGGCGGCCCTCGACCGCGCCGAGCAGGAGGCGGGGGCGCTGCTGCTGGTGGGACGCGAGGGCGTGCTCTCCGCGGGCTTCGACCTCGCCACGATGCGCGCGGGCCCCGAGGCCGTGCGCGCCCTCGTCGCCGCGGGCGCCGAGCTCTTCCTGCGCTTCCTCGACTCGCCGCTGCCCGTGGTGGTGGCGTGCCCGGGACACGCCCTCGCCGCGGGCGCGCTCCTCCTCCTCTGCGCGGACCAGCGCGTGGCCGCCGCCGGCGAGGCGCGCATCGGCCTGAACGAGGTGGCGATCGGCATGCGGCTCCCGATCTTCGCCGTGGAGATCGCGCGCCTCCGCCTCTCGGCCCGTCACTTCCCCCGCGCCACGGCCCAGGCCGAGATCTTCGGGCCCGAGGCGGCGCTCGAAGCGGGCTACCTCGATCGCGTGGTCCCCGCCCCGGCGCTCGAGGCCGCGGCGCGCGCCGAGGCCGCGCGGCTCGCCGCGTTGCCGCGAGGCGCCTTCGGTCACGCCAAGCGGCGCGCGTTCGGGGCGACGGTCGCGGCGATCCGCGAGTCGCTGCCTGACGACCTGGCCGGGCTCACGGGTCCCACGGCCTGAGGCGCAGCCCGGGGCCAGCGTCCGCGCGGCCCCGGGATCGGGCCGCGCGCGGTCACACCCGCCCGAAGCGCGGGTTGCGTTTCTCGAGGAACGACATCACGCCCTCGCGGAAGTCCGGCCGGTCGAAGCTCTCGAGCATGAGCTGGATCGCCTCCTTGCCGGCGTGCTCCAGCGAGGTCGTCAGGTGCTGGTAGACCTGGCGCTTCATGATGCGGAGCGAGGCGGGCGAGCAGTGGGCGGCGAGGTCGAGCACGTACTCGCGCACGAACTTCGCGAGCTCGTCGTGCGGGAGCACGCGATTCACGAGCCCCATGCGCTCCGCCTCCGCGGCCTCGACGCGGCGCGCGGAGAAGAGCAGGTCGAGGGCGTGCGCGGGACCGACCAGACGCGGCAGGAGCCAGCTGATGCCCCACTCCGCGACGAGCCCGCGCCGCGAGAACGCGGTGGTGAAGACCGCGCGGTCCGAGGCGAAGCGCAGGTCGCAGCAGAGGGCGATGGGCACGGCCATCCCCGCGCAGGGCCCGTTCACCGCGGCGATCACGGGCTTGCGCACCGACATGAGGTAGGTGTAGGTGCCGCGGAAGCTCTCGCCCACGTCCGCGTCCCCGGGATCCGCGGCGAGCTCCGCGCGCACCCCTCCCCCGCGCGATCCCTCGGAGATGCTCTTCAGGCCCTGGAGGTCCGCCCCGGCGCAGAAGCCCCGGCCCGCCCCCGTGATCACGATCGCGACGGCGCGCCGGTCGGCCTCGGCTTGCGCCACGGCGTGCTTCACCTCCGCGGCCATCTGGTCGGTCCACGCGTTCAGCTGCTCGGGCCGGTGCAGCGTGATCGTCGCGACCGGGTCCGACACCTCGTAGAGGATCTGCTCGTACACGCGGCTAGCCCCCGATCCGCAGG
>DASRUS010000009.1:0-5123 GCA_035687825.1 Myxococcota bacterium
GCCGCTGTAGTCGATCGGCTGGTCGGCGAGCCAGAGGACGGCGTCGGACATGATGACGGGATCCTCGAAGTCGAATTCGACGCCCTTGGGAAGCGTCGCCGCGAAGCCCTCGGTCCAGACGGGGAGCTCCAGGCGGATGCAGTTCACGGCCACCTTGCCGCGCAGGTCGTGGGCCAGGGAGCGCGTCATCGCCTCGAGGGCCGCCTTCGTGGTCATGTAGCTGGCGCGGCCGAACTCGGGGGAGTGGGCGGCGCCCGACGAGATGTTCACCACGCGGCCGCCGCCCGTCTCCGTCATGCGCGGCGCGAAGTAGTAGATGAAGTAGAAGGGGCCGTTCACGTTCACGTCCACGCTGAGCCGCCAGCGCTTGGTCGAGTCCTTGAGCGCCGGCTTGGGAGGCGCCACCGCGGCGTTGTTCACCAGGAGGTCGCAGCGGCCCAACTCGTCGAAGACGCGCTGGGCGAGCGACGCCACCGACTCCTCGTCGCGCACGTCGATCGCCACGGCGAGGGCGCGGCGGCCCGCCTTGCGCACCTGCTCGGCGGTCTCGTCCACGGTGCCGGGGAGCGCGCCGTGCTGGCCCGCCGTGGAGCGCGCCGCGCACACCACGTCGAAGCCCTGCTTCGCGAGGTCGATGCAGAGCTGGCGGCCGATGCCGCGGCTGGCGCCGGTCACGACGGCCACGCGTGCGGACATGGAGCCTCCCCGACCCGGAACCCTAGAGCAGCCAGGCGAACCCCGCGCGCAGGGCGTCCTTGCCCCCGCGCTCGAGCACGTCGCCGTGGGTCACGACGACCCGATCGAAGTCCCACGCCAGGATCTTCTCCACCGACGCGCGGAGCGCCGGGCGGTCGCGCACGAGCGCGCGCAGCAGGCGACTCGGGCCGAAGCGGCCGTAGACGCCGTTCGCGCGCATGAAGAGCCGCGTCCCGAGCGAGTCGGAGTGGCGCACGTTGAAGCAGAGGTCCGTCACGAGGAGCGTCCGGCTCGCGCGGTGCAGGAACACCGCTTCGTTCATGCGCGGGATGCCGCGCACGGCGAGCTGGTCGAGGTCGGTCCGCCAGGCCGCCGGCGCCTCGTCGCCGAGCACGCCCTCGAAGCGCAGGTCCTCGAGCTTCTCCGCGAGGCCCGGCGCACCCCAGAGCTCGGCCTGCGGGAAGGCCTTCGCCGCGCTCGCGAGGTAGAGGTGGTGGAGCTGGTTGCCCGCGACGAGATGGTGCACGGGGCCGAGCTCTTCGAGCGCCGCGCGCGTCTCGTCGTCGATCTCCACCAGGCTGTGCAGGAAGAGGCCGCCGTCGGCGAGGCGCACGACGCTCATGCGCGTGCCGATCTCGAGGAAGGGGCCGGCGCGGAAGCGCCGTGCGTCCGCCCAGAGACCGTCGGCAAGTTTCTGCAGCATCGCGCTCCTCCAGGTCCTCAGACCTCGACGACCGTATACCCCCGCTTGCGTAGATGGTCCAGCGCCTCGGCGAGCGGGAGGATCTCGTCGAGGGAGCGCACGCCGGGGGGGATCTCGGCCCCCTCGGCGAGACGCCGCGCCGCCCACACCGCGGGCGTCGCCGGAACGTCGAGCCCCTCGCGGTCCGCACGCACCTCGATGGCGGCGAGGCGGCGACCCTCGGCGTCGAGCGCGTCCACGGAGAGGCGTCCCTGGGAGCCGCCCACGGCGCGCGCGGCGTTCGCCACGGGCAACGCCCAGCGCGCGAGCCGCGCGAGCGTGGGCGCGTCGAGGGAGGGAACGAAGCGCGCCGCCTGGGAGAGGGCCAGGTTCACGAAGCCGCGGTCGAAGCCCACGAAGAGGCGCACGGGGACACGCCGCCCGCCGACGGCCACGCCTTCGCCGAGGGCGATCGGGTACGAGCCGAAGCTCCGGGTGAGGCCGTCCGCGAAGCGGAAGCGCTGGAGCTTGCGGAACCACGGCGCTCCGCTCGGGCCCGGCGCGCCGAGCGGACGCAGCAACCCATGGAGCAGGCCGAAGCTCACGGGGTTGCGCGAGCCGAGGGAGAGGTGCGCGTCGATCCGCGCCACGTCGGCGCTCCGCTCGAGCGAGTCGAAGCCGCGCGCGAGGAGGGCGACCATGCCCGGCACCGTCGAGCAGCCGGGGACGACCCGCGAGCGGACCTCCGCGCCCTGGGCGGCGGCCCGCACGCGCGCGATGAAGGCGGGATCCTCGGCGAGGTCTACGTAGTCGGCGCCGCGGGCGAGGCACGCCGCGACCAGCAAGCGCGGGTCGTGGTCGTAGGGGCCGGCGGCGTGCACGAGCACGCGCACGCCTTCGAGCGCCGGGGCGTAGCTCGCGGGATCGGCGAGGTCGAGCCGCCGCGCCTCGGGCGTGCCGATCCGCTCGGGGTGCCGGCTCGCGCCGATGACGCGCAGCTCGGGCGCCTCGCGGCGCAGGAGCGCCACGATGCGCCGGCCCATGGTCCCGGATGCGCCGAGTACGAGTACGAGCACGCGATTCACGCCCGCCGGGCCCCCCGGGCGCGCGGCCGGGCGGACTCGCGCCTCGATTCCCATCGTTCAGAAGACCAGCTTGTTCCGGAGCTCCGGGGCCGCTCCGTCCAGGCGCCGGGCGAGCTGCGGCAGGTGACAGGTGGGCACCGCCGGGAAGAGATGGTGCTCCACGTGATAGAACATGTTG
Source organism: Myxococcota bacterium (assembly GCA_035687825.1). Lineage (GTDB taxonomy): Bacteria > Myxococcota_A > UBA9160 > UBA9160 > DASRUS01 > DASRUS01. The sequence goes on from DASRUS010000009.1 coordinate 2,642, forward strand.
TAGGTGACGAAGGCCTTGAAGCGACTGCGGATCGTGCGTGCGATGTAGTGGCTGCGGTCGCAGTCGTGGTGCACGGTCCACACCGCGAAGAAGCCCGAGAGGCACTGGCCGACCGCCATCGCGATCACGTGGTACTGGAGCACCGGCACGGACCACACGAAGCAGACGAGGCCCACGAAGAGCGCGATGGCGCCGAGCTCCGCCCACACCCAGTGGCGCAGCGCGGGCCGGCCGATGCGGAGCGCCGTCCGGTGCAGCATCCACGGGAAGTAGGGCCCGATCAGGATCGCCTTCCAGCCGGGCATGCGCGCGGAGAGCGCCTCGACGTCGTCTTCGTCCATGCAGTGGCGGTGGTGGCGCAGGTGGTTGAACTGGACCGCGTGCATGGCGGAGAGCATCGCGATGGAGAGCGCGAACATGAGCCATTCGTGGCCGCGCGGCGAGATCCCCACCGCGTAGTGGAAGGCGTTGTGCACCTGGCGCAGCCCGCACAGGAAGAAGATGAAGGAGCAGGCGAGGGCGGGTGCGAAGAGCAGCGGGTACGAGAACGCGAGGGAGCCGAGGACGAGGGAAGCCACGAGCCAGGGCGTGGAGATCAGCACCTCGTACACGACCTCGCCGCGCGAGAGGCGCAACAGGTCCTTCCACTCCACGTCGCCGAGCCGTGGATCGCGCAGGATCTCGAGTGCCATCGCCTCACCTCGTCGGGGCGGTCGGCGGGAGTGCGACCCCCCGGCACCGCCGGGCTCGCATCTTACAACGAGGCGCCTCGAGCGGAAAAGAGGAGCCCGCGGCTGGCCGGGGGCTCGGGGGTGTGCGAGCATGCTCCCACCCCTCCGAGCCTCCGCACCGAGGAACGACCTCCCATGGAAGGCCTCGCCGCCGTCCACGGCCTCGATTCCGTCCTCGTCTTCGCCGCGGGCGTCGTGCTCGGCGCCGCGGCCGTGGCTCTCGCGGCTCGCGCGCTCCTGCAGAGCGAGCGGCGCTCCGCTGCCGAACGCCTGGGCCTCCTCGAGCACGCCGGTCGCGAGCTGCGCGACGCGTTCCAGGCTCTCTCTGCCGAGGCGCTGCGCCAGAACAACCGGTCGTTCCTCGAGCTGGCGCGGACCTCCCTCGGGGAGCTCCATCAGGGAGCGCAGCACGAGCTCGAGAAGCGGCGGACCGCGATCGAAGAGCTCGTGAAGCCGCTGCGCGAGTCGCTCCAGCACGTGGACGCGAAGCTCCAGGTGGTGGAGAAGGAGCGCCGCGAGCACTACGGTCAACTCACCGAGCAGCTCCGCTCCGTGGCCATGGGCCACGAGAAGCTCCAATCCGAGACGCAGAACCTGGTGCGCGCGCTCCGCGCTCCCTCCGTGCGTGGGCGCTGGGGCGAGATCCAGCTCCGGCGCGTGGTGGAGCTCGCGGGCATGCTCGAGCACTGCGACTTCCAGGAGCAGCAGACGGCCCCCGGCGAAACGCGGCTGCGCCCGGATCTGCTGGTGCGCCTGCCCGGCGGCAAGAACGTAGTCGTGGACGCCAAGGCGCCCCTCGAGGCGTACCTCGGCGCGATCGAGGCGAGCGACGAGGCCGAGCGCGCGCGCCGCCTCGCGGACCACGCGCGTCAGGTGCGCGACCACATGAAGAAGCTCGCGGGCAAGGACTACCAGTCTCAGTTCGAGCCGACGCCCGAGTTCGTGGTGATGTTCCTGCCCGGGGAGACCTTCTTCAGCGCGGCCCTCGAGCAGGACCCCGGGCTCATCGAGTTCGGCGTGGACCAGCGAGTGATCGTCGCGAGCCCGACGACGCTCATCGCCCTGCTCCGCGCCGTCGCCTACGGCTGGAAGCAGGAGCAGGCGGCGGCGAGCGCGCAGGAGATCGGCGAGCTCGGCCGCGAGCTCCACGGACGCATCGCCACGCTGGCGAACCACTTCGTGCGCCTCGGGGCCGGGCTCGAGCGGGTGGTGCAGTTCTACAACGATACGGTGGGATCCCTCGAGAACCGCGTGCTGGTCCAGGCCCGGCGCTTCCGCGAGCTCGGGGCCGCGCGCGACGCCGACGAGATCGAGACTCCCGCCGCGCTGGACCACGCCCCCCGCCGGCTCCAGGCGTCGGAGCTGAAGGACGCCGAGGGCGATCTCCTGGAGTGATCCACGTTCCTGGGCGGGCGAGCTGCAGTCTCTCCGCTGCACCCGCCGCTCCGCGCTTGCACCCCTCGACCCGACGGGAGAAGCTTGCGGCCCCGGACGCGGGGCCGTTCGGGTACGCGCCTTGCAGGGAGCTGCGGGTCATGGTCGAGTCGAGCGCGAAGGTGCATGCCGTGGAGACCGCTCCCGCGTCGTCGACGGAGTCCGCTCCCGCGCGACTCCCCTTCGCGAAGATCCTCCTCTACTCGGCGCCGATGGCGGGGCTCGGCTTCATGGAGCTCCTCTTCGGCATGTACCTGATGAAGTTCTCCACCGACGTGCTGGCGGTCGCGCCCGCCGCGATGGGCGTCGTCTTCCTC
>DASRUS010000010.1:0-3155 GCA_035687825.1 Myxococcota bacterium
CGTTCGTGTCCTGCACCTCGAGGCGCTTCCTGCCGCCCGGGTCGTACTCGATGCGCACGTCCGGGCGGCCGTCGCGGTCCGTGTCCTCCTCCACCGCCGCGACCTCGCCGTTCGCATGGCGCACGAAGCGGTCGGGCCGGCCGTCGAAGTCGAGGTCCTCTTCGGCGCTCTCGGGCTGGCCGCCGGCGAAGCGGGTCTCGGCGTCGGGCTTGCCGTCGCCGTTTCGGTCGTCGCGCTGGCGCGTGGGGACGCCCGCCTCGAACTCGATCCACTGGTCGCGGTTGCCGTCGCCGTTCGTGTCGCCTTCTTGCGTGGCCGGCTTCCCCGCGGCGTCGTAGCGCAGCCAGGTGTCCACGCGGCCGTCGTGGTTCGCGTCGATCTCCGCGCGGGCGGGAGCGCCGTGCTCGTAGAAGACGAACTCGTCGAAGCGGCCGTCGCGGTTCGTGTCGGTGCGCTTCTCCCGGATCTGCTCCTGCGCGTCGTAGAGGAGCTCCACCGGCGGCTTCGCCTGCGCGTGGGCGGCTCCGCCGAGGAGCAGGCAAGCGGCGAGGACGAGGATCGCCGCGCGCAACGCGCGCCAGCTACGAGCTGCCGGGACGATTCGCGATGAAGGTCGCACGGATCGGGGAGTCCGAGAGGCAGCGCGCCCGTTCGGGCAGCGGCGGGAAGGGCGAGGCGGCCCGCATGGCGTTCGCGGCGCTCTGGCCGAGCTGCGGGTTCGGCGCCTGGAGGAACTCGACGCTCGAGGTCGAGCCCGAGATGTCGAGGCGGAAGCTCAGCACCACCTTCTGGTCCCCCCCGGTCTCGGCAGGCAGGACCCAGCGGGAGTAGACGCGATCCTTCATCAGGCCGATGTAGGCGCTCACCTCGGGCCGCGCGTTGCACTCCTCGAAGCTCACGCCGAGCCCGGTTCCCGAGCCGCCCGGGCCGGCGCCCCGCAGGCCCTCGCCGACCCGCGTGTTCACGCTGGCGAGGCGCGGCCCCGTGGCCGAGCCCGCCACGTCGCGGTCCGAGTCGATGCCCTCGCGCACGGACGACCCCGTGCCCAGCGCCCCGGGCGCGGCGAATCCCGTGGTGTCTCCCCCCGTGGCGACGGCCCGGGGACCCACCGAGGGGCCGGAAGGCGCCTGGAGGTCGATGGGGCCCCGCAGCGCGGGGGCGACGGGCGCGACGGCGACGGGGGACACGGTCGCGGCCGCGATCGAGCGCACCGCGGAGACCTGCTCGGCGGCGATCACCTGGCGCTTCACGTCCGTGGGCGCGGCGACGCTCGACACGGCGTCGAGCTCGAGCGCCTCGGCGGGCAGGGTGGGCACCGCCCGGGCCGCCACGCTCGGGTTCTCGATCTGCGCCTTGAAGGCCTGGGGCGCGGGGGCGAAGGCCCCACGCGATTCGGCGATGGCGCGCGGCGCCGGGGCGGGGGAGCTCTCGGGGAGCGGCTCCCTCACGAGCTCGAGGGGCAGGAGCTCCTCCACGAGCTCCGGCGGCGCGAGCCAGGCGAAGAGCACGAGGCTGCCCAGCACGCCGGCGTGGAAGAGGAGCGAGAGCGCGCCGGAGACGAGCTGCGAGCGTCGCGAGCCCGTGTGGCCGTGGAGGCCCGGGAACTCCCCGGCCGGGGCGGCGAGGGGTCCGCGCGCGAGCGCGGTGCCCACGCGCCGGCGCGCCGGGCGCCGGCCCCGCGGACGCCGCCGGATCACCCAGTGCGGTCTCGCCTGCTTCGTCGATCCCTGCATCGCCATCCGTCGAGTCTCGAGCGCGCGCGCGCCGCGGAATTATCCCACGCTTGGACGCTGCTCGTCACGCGGGAGTTCGCGCGCAACATCGCAGCAGGAGGGGGGCAGGGAGTTCGCGCGCGCTCTCGGAATTCCTCGAAACTTTGCGTCCGCGCTCGTGATTCCCCGTCCACTCGCGATCCTACGAGAGGCCCGGTACCGTGTCAAACCGTGGCGCTCACCCCTTGCAGTTGCCGCCGCGTCGATGGGAGGATCGGAGCACCTCCGAACGCCTCCGCAGGATCGCGCGAGCCGCCCGAGGGGTGGCGCCTCGTTCCCGGGACCTCGTTCACAAGGAGATGGCCTTGACTGCGTCCGAACTCCTCGAGCTGCTCCAGCAGGGCGGCCTCACGGTCTACCCGCTCGGGCTCTGCTCGATCATCACCTTCGGGATCTTCATCGCCCGCCTGTGGCAGTACCGCGGCATGACCCAGGACACGCGCACGCTCACCGGCAAGGTGGTGGAGGCGCTCGTGCGCCGCGACCTCAACGCCGCGCGCAGCGTGTGCGAGAAGTCGAAGAATCCCATCGGCGAGGTCTTCCTGGAGGGCCTGCGCTGGCGCGGCATCACCCTCGACGAGCTCGAGCAGATCCTCAGCACGAGCCGCCAGGAGGTGGTGGCGGAGCTGCGCCGGGGCCTCTGGGGCCTCGGCACGATCGGGTCGCTGGCGCCCTTCATCGGCCTCTTCGGCACCGTGGTGGGCATCATGCGCTCCTTCCGGGAGATGGCGATCCAGGGCGTCGGCGGCTTCGAGGTGGTGGCCTCGGGCATCTCCGAGGCGCTCGTCGCCACCGCCGCCGGACTCGCCGTCGCGATCGTGGCGCTCGCCTTCTACAACTACCTGCAGGTGCGGGTCGGCAACATCGCCCAGGGCTTCGCGCGGGCCACGGAGCGCTACATCCAGGCGCTCCTCTTCGTGGAGTCCGCCGTGGCGGAGAACGGCGAGCGGGAGGGCAGCGGTGGCCATCTCCAGCCTGCCTAGCGCGCGGACCGAGGACACGGACGAGGGGATCGTCGCCGAGATCAACATCACGCCCCTCACCGACGTCTTCCTCGTGCTGCTCATCATCTTCATGATCACGAGCTCCGTGATCTCGCAGCAGGGCAAGCAGGTGAACCTGCCCGAGGGGCAGGTCTCGGACACGACACCCGAAGGGGTCACGGTGACGCTCACCGCGGAGGGTTCGATCCAGGTGAACGAGCGCGTGGTGAGCCAGGCCGAGCTGCCCGCGGCGCTGAAGGCCGCGATCGAGGCGTCGCGGGACAAGACCGTGGTCCTGCGCGGCGATCGCCAGGTGATCCTCGGCCAGGCGGTCTACGTCCTGGACCAGGCGCAGCTCGCCGGCGCCACGGGCTTCGCCCTCGCCACGCAGAAGCCGCGC
>DASRUS010000011.1:0-2400 GCA_035687825.1 Myxococcota bacterium
CGCGCGCTCGACGAGATCTCCCCGGAGCGCGGCTGAGCCTCGCCCCGCGAATCCCCTCGCGCGGCCCGCTAGACTGCGCGCGTGGACGCTCCGCTCCCCGACCTCGGCGCGCTCGAGGTGATCTGCCTCGACCTCGACGACACGATCCTCGACAACCAGAGCTCCATGGCCGAGGCCTGGCGCGCGGTGAGCGAGCTGGTCGCCGCGCGCGCGTCCGTGCGCACCGAGGACGTCGGCAGCCAGCTCGCGCGCAGCACGCGCTGGTTCTGGGACGACCCCGAGCGCGCCACGCGGGGCCGCCTCGACCTCGACTGGACGCGCCGGGAGGTGGTGGCGCACGTGCTGGCCGCCCTCGGGCGCCCCGACGCGCGGCTCGCCCAGGAAGGCGGACGCCTCTACAGCGAGGCGCGCGACCGCGGCCTGCGCCTGCACGACGGGATGCGCGAGGTGCTCGAGCGGCTGCGCCGCCGGGTCCGGGGCCTCGCCCTCGTGACCAACGGTGCGACGGCGGTGCAGCGCGCGAAGCTCGAACGCTTCGCGCTCGCCCCCTACTTCGACCACGTGCAGCTCGAGGGCGAGTTCGGGGCGGGCAAGCCCGATCCGCGCGTCTTCGCGAACGTGCTGCGCGTGCTCGGCGCCGAGCCCGCGCGCTGCCTCATGGCGGGGGACAACTACGAGGCCGACGTGCTCGGCTCCCTCGCCGCGGGCATGCACGCGGCCTGGATCGACGCGCGCGGCGCGGGGCGCCCTCCCGTCGAGCCGCCGCGCCCCCACGCCACCGTGCGCTCCCTGGCCGAGCTCGCCGAGCGGCTGCGCGCGTGAGGCGAGCCCGCGGCCGCCGCACCCGCTCGCTGCTGCCCGGGGCCCTCGCACTCGCCGCGCTGATCGCGATCCCGGTGCGGACCCGCGCGGCGCCCGGTCCGGAGGGCGCCGCTCCCGGCGCGGCCGCAGATCGCGCGCCCGCCGCCGTCTGCGCGCGGGCCTGCCCCGAGTGCGAGCCGGAGGGCGGCGCCGGGCTCGACCTCGCCTGCGCCGCGCAGTCGCTGGCGTGTCGCTCGGAGCAGACGCTCTGCGAGGCGAAGCTCGCCGTCTACCACGCCCACATGGAGGAGCTCGCGGCCGGGGTCGAGCTCTGCCTGCTTCCCGCGACCTACCGCCGCGTCCTGGGACGCTTCTTCCCGCGCCTGGACCTCGCGTCCGTACGCTTCGGCTGGAGCGACCGGCAGCCGCCGGACAACGCCATCACCGACTGCGACCGCATCTACTTCGCCCGGAGCGACTTCGTGGAGCGGCTGCGGCGCGGGAAGCTCCGCGCCGCAACGGACTGGCTCTGGCTCCTGCACGAGCTGCGCCACGCCGAGCAGTGCGCGGCCCTGGGCGGGCGCGACGCCTACGCCGCCCGCTGGCTCGACGAGCTCGGACTCGCCTTCCTCACCGACGCCGACCTCGCGACGCTGCACGATCGCATCCCCCTGGAGGACGACGCGGACGAGCGCGCGAAGCGCGTCTTCGCGGAGCTCTCGCGCTGTTGCCTCGTCGCGGACGGGGGGATCGACCCGGAGGCGGGGCGCGACGTCGCGTCACCGCCGCCGGCGGGCGCCGCCCGGAGCCCGGGATCCCGTTGAGGGGGTCGCGCTCACGGCGGATCGACGCGGAAGAAGAAGTGCTGGATCTGCGTCCCGGGGTGGCGCTCGGGCGCCGCCACGAAGCGCGCGCGCGGCGTCTCGACCAGATGGTACTTGCGGAGCACGGCGGGGAGCAGCGGCTCGAGGACGTCGGGATCGCGCACCCATACCGCGCGCCCCGCGTGGAGCTTCCCGTCCACGCGGATCCGCACGCCCGGGTCCACGTCGCGCAGACGCCGCACCCAGGGCGACTCGAGCGGCGGCGGCAGGATCGCGTAGAGCCAGAGCGTGCCCTCGTGCACGACGAACCACGTGGTCGCGGAGGGCAGGAGCGACGGAGCGACGGTCTCGATCTCGAGCGCGTAGCGGTCGGCGGCGAAAGACCAGTCGGTCACGGGCTCCGCCACGCGCTCGCCCCGGAGCGGCGTCCCGCCGAGGGGACCGAGGTCGCAGGCGAGACCCGCGAGCCCGAGCGCGAAGAGAGCGGCGCGCGCACCCCTCACGAGCGCGGCTCCAGGCGGAACAGGCAGCCGTAGGCGCGCGTCTCGCGCTCGCCCGGCTCGGCCGCGAGCGAGCGGGGATCCTCCGCCTCGATTCCGAGGTACTTGACCAGCATCTGGCGCAGCAGCGCCTCGCCCAGCGCAGGGTCTTCCTCGCGCACCGCGCGCAGCTCGTGGAGGCGACCCTCGACCCGCACGCGCACGTCGGGATGCTCGAGCAGGTTCTTCACCCAGCGCTTCTCGAAGCAGTTGCGCGACGGGAGGTAGAGCCGGCC
>DASRUS010000012.1:0-6201 GCA_035687825.1 Myxococcota bacterium
CGCGCCATGGCCAGCAGCACGCGGGGGCCCGCCCAGATCATCGCGCTCACAGACCCGGCGATCGAGACGCACAGCAGCGCCACGACTCCGCGCGAGGCGTCCGCTCCAAACAGGCTCGCGGCCGCCTTCTCGGCGATCGGAAGCACGGGCTCGCTTCTGATCTCCGAGAGCGGGAGCGCGTAGAAGTAGACGAGGTTCAGGGCGAGGTAGAGCACGAGGACAACGAGAGTGCCAGTGATTGTGGCGCGCGGAAGGTTTCGTCCAGGGTCGTGGATCTCGGCAGCGACGTAGCCGGCTGCGTTCCAGCCCGAGTAGGCGTAGAGGACGAAGACGAGACCCACGAGGAGTGAGCCGGGGCTGGGCGCGACGTCCGCCGGAGCGTGCGCCAGGTGCTCGAAGGTTCCCTCGCCCCACGCGAAGGCGGCGACCACCAGGGCCACGATGCCTCCGATCTTGAGCGCCGTGAGAGTTCGCTGAAGGCTCCCGCCGCGCTCCACGCCGCGCGCGTGGAGCGCCGTGAGCCCCCAGACGAGGGCGATCGCGAGCAACGTGGGAGCCCGGGCCGCTCCGGGCACGAGCTCGGCCATGTACGCGGCGAAGCCCGCGGCCGCGGCGGCGGTCGCGGCGCCGAAGCCCATCGTGAAGGAAGTCCAGCCGGCGAGGAAGCCGGCGAGGGGCCCGTACGCGCGCCGCAGGTAGACGTACTCCCCTCCGGCGCGCGGCAGCGCAGCACCGAGCTCGCTGTACGAGAGGGCGCCCGCGAGCGCGAGGAGCCCCCCCACGACCCAGAGCGCGAGGACGAGCCGCGCGTCGCCGAGGTCGCGGGCGAGGAAGCCCGTGGTCGTGAAGATCCCGCTTCCCACCGCGTTCGAGACCAGGAGACACACCGCGGTGAAGGCGCCGACGCGGCCCGGAGCGACCCGTTGGGTGTCTTCCGGCGCGACTCCCATCCGCGCGACCCGCGACCCGCTCGCCACGCTCAGCTCCCACCAGCGGCGAAGACCTCGAAGCTCTGGAAGCGAAGGAAGTCGAAGGTCTCGGCGTCGCGGTAATGGGCCGCGGACATCTCGGCGTGCCGTGTCGCTCGCGTCGGGAAGTGACCGAGGGTGAGCCAGGCGAAGACATCCCTTCCATCGACGATGGCGACGCGTCCATCGCGCTTCAGGTCGACGCGCAAGCGATCGAAATAGTCGACTCGGTCCTGGATGTGATGATAGGCGTTGCACAGGAAGACGAGATCGATCTCTCCGTCCGGCAGGAGCGGATCGCCCGGCTTCGCGAGGATCACCTCGACGTTCGAGAAGCCGCCCTCGCGCGCCGCGCGCTCCAGCGATCGCGCTCTCTCCTCGTCGATCTCGACGGCGTACACCCGGCCGGCCGGACCCACCGCGTCGGCCAGTCGGAAGGTGAAGTAGCCCCATCCGGCTCCGAGGTCGACGACGTGATCCCCCGGACGGATGCGGAGGGACTCGACGACGCGCTCGGGGTGCTGCCAGCGGTCCCGGCGGGCGGGCGTGCGATCGGACTTCCAGCCCGAGCAGGCCGACAGGGCGAGTGCGGTCAAGGCGACGAGAGACGCGTTGCGTTGCATGGAGAGATCTCCTCGGCGTGGGCGCGCGTTCTCGCCCAAGCTAGGACTCGCGCGTTGCTCGCGTTGCTCGTGGAGGTGAAGTTGTGCAAAGACGACGCGTCAGCCGGCGAGCGTGACCTCGAAGCAGCTCCCGCCGCCTTCGCGCGGTAGGCAACGCACCTCGCCACCGTGGTGGCGCGCAATCCGCCGCACCAGGGCGAGACCGAGGCCCACCCCGGCGCCTTCGCCCGAGCGCGTGCCCGCGCGGCGGTAGAAGGGCTCGAAGATGCGCTCGCGCTCCGGCTCGGAGACTCCCGGACCCCGATCGGCGACGAAGAGGCGCGCACCTCCCGCGTCCAGCGGTGACACGGAGGCCTCCACGGGTGAGCCCGCGGCGTGGCGTACCGCGTTCGCGAGGAGGTTTCGCACCAGGTGCCGCAAGAGACGCGCGTGCCCCTGGATCGAGACCGGCTCGCCCTCCACCCGCGCTCCGGTGCGCGCGCCTTCCTCCGCGAGGAGTGCGAGGAGATCGACGTCCTCGCGACCCTCGAGGGCATCGAGCGCGTCGAGACGGCTGGCGAGGAGGATTTCTCCGATGAGCGCGTCGAGCTCCTCGACGTCCCGCGAGACGCGCTCTCGGAGCTCCGGCCGCTCGCTTCCCGCCAGGAGCTCGATCGCCACGCGGATGCGCGTGAGCGGCGAGCGGAGCTCGTGGGAAGCGCTCGCCAGCAGCGTCCGCTGCGCCTCGACGAGGCGCTCGATCCGCTGCGCGGCGCGGTTGAAGCTGCGTGCCAGGTCCGCCACCTCGTCGCGGCCCTCCACCTCGACGCGCGTCCGCAGGTCGCCGGCTCCGAGCTCCTCCACCCTGCCGCGCAGCCGCTCGAGTCGAGCCGTGATGCGGCGCACCACGGGGTAGGCTCCGATCGCAAAGGCTGCGGCGAGCAGGCAGAGCGCCACGAGGAGGTGGACCGCGTCGCGCTCCGACTCCAGGAGCTGGTGACGGAGCGCGAGCACGCGTCCGCCGGGGAGATCGAAGGCTGCCCTCCAGTGTCGGAAGCCGCCCTCGGCGCGGCGCGTCGGAGGCGGCAGCGGAGAGCCGCCGGCGGACGCCACGAGCCTCCCCTGCGCATCGTAGACGGCGAGGTCCGAGACCAGCCGATCGGCGAGGGTCTCGAGCGTCTTCTCGACCTCGTCCGCCGAAGCGTCCGCCCCGGGGAGGAGGTCCCCGAGCAGAGCTTCCATCCCCGTGCGCATGCGCTCCTGGTGGGCGCTCGGCGGGGCGAGCCACCACGCGACGAGCCCGAGCACGCCGAACAGAAGGAGTGTCGCAACGAAGGTGAGGTAGATCTGGAGATAGAGCCGGCGCATCACGCGCCTGGCTCGTCCTGGCTGCGGGCGAAGACGTAGCCGGCGCTGCGCACCGTGAGGATCCGCCGGGGGTGCTTGGGGTCGTCCTCGATCGCGGCGCGGATGCGCGAGACGTGGACGTCGATGCTGCGGTCGAACGCCTCGAGCGACTCGCCTCGCACACGATTCATGAGCGCGTCGCGCGAGAGGACGCGGCCCGCGCGCTCCGCGAGCGCGCACAAGAGGTCGAACTGATGGCTCGTGATCGGGCGGTGGTTGCCGTCCACGCGCACGGCGCGGGCGTCGCGGTCGATCTCGAGGCGCCCGAAGCGCAGGATCCCCTCGCGGCGCGCGCCCGGCGCGGCCCGCCGCCGCAGGATCGCCCGCAGGCGCGCGAAGAGCTCGCGCGGGTTGAAGGGCTTCGGCAGGTAGTCGTCAGCGCCGAGCTCGAGACCGACGATGCGATCGGTCTCTTCCCCGCGCGCCGTGAGCATGAGCACGGGGATGTCGCTCTCGCCGCGCACGCGCCGGCAGACCTCGAAGCCATCGACGTCCGGGAGCATGACGTCGAGGACGAGCGCGTCGAAAACCTGGCGCCGCAGCAAGGCGAGCCCCTCGCGGGCGTTCGGTCTCGCGGTCACGTCGAGACCGAGGGGGCCGAGGTACTCGCGCAGCATCGCCGAGAGACGTTCGTCGTCCTCGATCATGAGGATGCGTTCGGCCATCGTCGCGCGCGCGCCTCCGCGTCCCGGGCGCTGGTCAGGGTAGCCCGCGGCTCGGAAGGAAGGGTAGGTGGAACCGGAGTCGACCGGTTGTCCGGTCCGTGAAGTAATGTGAAGCCGCTTGGACCCGGCGTCCGCGGAGCGCCGGAGCCCGAGAGGCGGCCAGGTGCGGAGGAGGAGACAATGGCCGAGGGGAAGCAGCGTTATCGCGATCCGGGCGAGCCCAGCGAGGCGCGCGTGGAGGATCTCCTCGCGCGCATGACGCTCGACGAAAAGCTCGCGCAGCTCGGCTGCGTGTGGTCCACTCAGCTCGTGGAGGACGACGCCTTCAGCGAGGCGAAGGCGCGCTCGCTCCTCGCCCACGGGACCGGGCACGTGACGCGGATCGGCGCCTCCACGGGCCTGCGGCCCCGGGAGAGCGCGGCCTTCCTGAACGAGATCCAGCGCTTCCTCGTGGAGCGCACGCGCCTCGGGATCCCCGCGCTCGTGCACGAGGAGAGCTGCGCGGGCTTCACGGCGCGCGACGCGACGCAGTTTCCCCAGGCCATCGGCCTCGCCGCGACCTTCGACCCCGAGCTCGTCCTCGCGATGGCCCGCACGATCCGCGCCCAAATGTTGGCGGTGGGCGCGCGCCAGACCCTCGCCCCCGTGCTCGACGTGGCCCGCGATCCGCGCTGGGGTCGCACCGAGGAGACCTTCGGGGAAGATCCCTATCTGACCTCGCGCCTGGGCGTCGCCTACGTGCGCGGCATCCAGGGCGAGGATCTCCGCCGCGGCGTCGCGGCCACCGGCAAACACTTCATCGCGTATGGCGCGTCCGAGGGCGGGCTCAACCATGCCCCGGCGCACGTGGGTCCGCGCGAGCTTCGCGAGGTCTACGCGCGACCCTTCGAGGCCGCCATCCGTGAAGCCGGGCTCGCCTCGGTGATGAACGCGTATAACGAGGTGGACGGCCTCCCCTGCGCTGGATCGAAGGAGATCCTCGACGACCTCCTGCGCGGCGAGCTCGGCTTCGAGGGCGTGGTGGTGGCGGACTACTTCGCCGTGCGGCTGCTCGAGACCTTCCACCGCGTCGCCGCCGACCGGGGGGAGGCGGCGCTGCGCGCCCTCGAGGCGGGCATCGACGTCGAGCTCCCCGCGCTCGATTGCTACGGCGCGCCTCTACGCGAGCAGGTCGAACGCGGCCGGGTCCCGCTCGCGCTCGTGGACCGCGCGGTGCGCCGCGCGCTCCTGCTCAAGCTCGCGCTCGGCCTCTTCGAGGAGCCGTTCGCGGACGTCGAGCGCGCCGCGCAGCCCTACGACACGCCGGAGTCGATCGCGCTGGCGCGGGAGATCGCGCGGAAGTCGATCGTGCTGCTCCGCAACGCGGGCGATCTCTTGCCCCTCGACCCGGCGGCGTCGCCGCTGGCCGTGATCGGCCCCGCGGCCGACGACGTGCGCCTGCTGCTCGGCGACTACCACTACCCCGCCCACCTCGAGATCGTCTACGCGCGCGCCGGATCCGCGGGTGGCATAGCGCCCGCGTCGGAGATCCTGGCCTTCCGGCCCGGGCCGTACTTCCGCCCGATGGTCTCGCTCCTCGCGGGCGTCCGCGCCGCGGTCCCGGCCGCGACGGAGCTCCGCTTCGCGCGCGGCTGCGACGTCCTCGGCGACTCGCGTGAGGGCTTCGACGAGGCGGTCCGGGCGGCGCAGGGCGCGGCGCTGGCGATCGTCGCGGTGGGGGGCCGCTCGGGGCTCGTGCCGGACTGCACGAGCGGCGAGTTCCGCGACGCGTCGCAGCTGGGTCTCACGGGCGTGCAGGAGGAGCTCGTGGAGGCCGTCGTCGCGACGGGCACCCCCACGGTGGTCGTCCTCGTGAACGGGCGCCCGCTCGCGCTCGCCCGCTTCGCCGAGCGCGTGCCTGCGCTCGTCGAGGCGTGGCTCCCAGGAGAGCAGGGCGGGCACGCCGTGGCCGACGTGCTCTTCGGCCGGGTGAGTCCGGGCGGGCGGCTCCCGATCTCGCTGCCCCGCGACGTGGGACAGGTGCCCGTCTACCACGGGCACAAGTCCGGCGGCGGTCGCAGCCAGATGTTCGGCGACTACAGCGACGGGCCGACGCGGCCGCTCTTCGCGTTCGGTCACGGCCTCTCCTACACGCGCTTCGAGTACACGGACTTCGCCCTCGATCCCGCGACGGCCACGGCCTTCGACCCCGTCGCGATCGGGGTCCGCGTGACGAACACGGGGCCGCGCGCGGGCGACGAGGTGGTGCAGCTCTACGCGCGCGACCTCGTGGCGAGCGTGACGCGCCCGGTGCGCCAGCTCGTGGGCTTCCAGCGCATCCATCTGGCGCCCGGCGAGGCGTGCCGCGTGGTCTTCCACCTGGATCCGAGCCAGCTCGCCTTCGTCGGCCGCCGGCTTCGCTGGTGCGTCGAGCCGGGCCGCATCGCGGTGCAGGTGGGCGCCTCCTCCGAGGACGTGCGCGCCGAGGGGAGCTTCGAGATCGTGGGGGAGGCGCGCGAGCTCGACTCGTCCGAGATCGCTCCGACGCGGGCGAGCCTGCTCCCCGCCTGACCCGGCGCG
>DASRUS010000013.1:0-5150 GCA_035687825.1 Myxococcota bacterium
CGCGCGACGAGCGTGCGGATCACGGCGAGGTTCATGTTGCCCTTGACCGAGTAGCAGAGCGTGTGGGGCACCGACGCGAACGCCCGGTCGAAGGCGTCGTAGGCCGCGACGAGGGCGCCCGCGCTGTAGACGTAGGTGGGCGTCCCCACCTCGTCCGCGATGCGGCGCAGGGGGACGTCCTCCGCGCAGAGCCAGCCGTCGCGCCGCGGGAAGGGGTTCACTCGTCCTCCGACTCTTCCTCGGCGGGCTGGCCGGCGCCGCTCGCGGGCGCCTCGCCCTCGCGCTTCTCGTGCTCGGCCCGCTCCCGCGCCCGCTCCTCGGCGCGCTCCCTCGCGCGCGCCGCCTCCGCCGCGCGGAGCGGGGGGCCGTACTTCCCGCAGGCCGCGAGGAGCAGGATCGCGAGCGCCGCCGCCGCGGCCCGCGCCTTCACGCGCCCGCCTCGCGCGCGAGGGCCTCGCGCTCCGCTTCGATCTCGCGCGCGGAGCGCCCGAGCGCCTCGACGACGCGCTCCCGGGCCGTGCCTCCGGCGAGGGCGCGCGCGTCGAGGGAGCGGTCGAGATCGACGAGCGCCCGCGCCTCCCTCGGGAACGCCGGATGGAAGGCGCGCAGGTCCTCGCGGGAGAGCGCGCGCAGGTCGAGGCTCCGCTCGCCGCAGTGGGCCACCACGCGCCCCACGGCCTCGTGGGCCTCGCGGAACGGGACGCCCTCGCGCACGAGCGCCTCCGCGAGATCCGTGGCGAGGAGCAGCGGATCCTCCGCGGCCGCGCGCATGCGGTCCGCGCGCACCTCGAGGGTCGCGATGGCGCCCGTCATCACCTCGAGCGAGTCCCGTAGTGTGGTGGCGCTGTCGATGACGGGCTCCTTGTCCTCCTGGAGGTCGCGATTGTAGGTGAGGGGGAGACCCTTCACGACGGTCAGCAGCGTCACCAGGTTCCCGATCGTGCGGCCCGCCTTGCCCCGCACCAGCTCGGGGACGTCGGGGTTCTTCTTCTGGGGCATGAGGCTCGAGCCCGTGGAGTACGCGTCGGAGAGCTCGACGAAGCCGAACTCGCTCGTGGACCAGAGCACGAGCTCTTCGGCGAGGCGCGAGAGGTCCACCATGCAGATCGCGGCGGCCGCGAGGAACTCGAGCGCCGTGTCCCGGGAGGCGACGGCGTCCATGCTGTTCGCGACGGGGGCGTCGAAGCCGAGGGCAGTCGCCGTCGCCGCGGGATCGAGGGGCAGGGTAGAGCCCGCCAGCGCCCCCGCGCCGAGCGGGCAGCGCGCGAGGCGCTCGCGGAGCGCCGCAAAGCGGGCCCCGTCGCGCCCGAGCATCTCCACGTAGGCGAGCCAGTGGTGGGCGAGCCGCACCGGCTGCGCGCGCTGGAGGTGCGTGTAGCCGGGGAGCACCGTGTCCAGGTGCTGGCGGCTGCGCGCGACGAGGGCGGCGCGCAGCTCGCAGATCGCCCCCCGCGTGGCGTGGGCGACGTCGCGGAGGTAGAGGGCGAGGTCGGTGGCGACGAGGTCGTTGCGGCTGCGGCCGGTGTGCAGGCGCCCCGCCACCTCGCCCGCGAGCTCGCGCAGACGCACCTCGAGGCTCGTGTGCACGTCCTCGAGCGCGGGGTCGAACGCGAAGTCGCCCGAGTCGATCTCGGCGCGGATCTTCTCCAGCCCCGCGACGAGGGCGTCCGCGTCGGGTGCGCCGATGATGCCCGCGTCCCCGAGCATGCGCGCGTGCGCCAGGGAGACGCGCACGTCGTAGCGGGCGAGCGCGCGGTCGAACGCGAGGGAGGCGCTGAAGCGCTCCACCGCGGGATCGGTGGCCCCCTTGAACCGGCCGCCCCAGAGCTTCCGCCTCACTTCGCCGCGCTCCCCTTTGCTTCGCAACCCTCGGGAATCACGAAGCTTTCGTGGAGGCTAGCACTTCGCGGCGGGCGCATCCGCCGGAGCCCTGCCTTGGCGCCCTGGCGAGCCCTTTGCGACGCTTCGCCGCTGGGGGATGCGTGTCCAGTCGTCCGAGCTCTCGAGGCCCGGCCCGCGCGCGGGGGCGTCGCGGGGTGCGGGGCGCCGTGGGCGTCCTGCGCGTGGCCGCCCTCGCACTCCTCGCCGTCGGGTTCGTGTGCGGCTTCTTCGTGGCGCGCATGGTCGTGCGCCTCGACCGGATCGTCGTGGCGCGCTTCGAGGGGCAGCTCTTCCGCGTCCCTTCCCGCGTGCTCTCGGCGCCCACCATCCTCTACCCCGGGCTCGACTGGAAGCGGGTGGACCTGCGCGGCGGCCTGGTGCGCCTCGGCTACCGCGAGAGCACGGGCGAGGACCGCCTCGAGCCGGGCCGCTACCGCGTGGACGGGTTGGAGGTCCGCGTCTTCCTCCGCGCCTTCGACCATCCGAGCCGGCCCGAGCCCGCCCGCGACATCCGCATCCACCTGGAGGGGAGCCGGATCGAGCGCATCGACGACGCGCGCTCGGGGCGCGAGCTCGGCGCGGTGCTGCTCGAGCCCGAGCTGGTGGGCTCCTACTACGGGCCCGACCGCGAGCAGCGCGAGCTCGTGCGCACCGACGACGTGCCCGCGCACCTCGTGGACGCGGTCCTCGCCGTGGAGGACCAGCGCTTCCGCGCCCACGTGGGCCTCGACCCGCTGCGCATCCTCGGCGCCCTGTGGGCGAACGTCCGCGCCGGGAGCATCCGCCAGGGGGGCAGCACGCTCACCCAGCAGCTCGTGAAGAACTTCTTCCTCACCCCCGAGCGCAGCGTGAAGCGGAAGGCGCAGGAGGCCGTGATGGCCCTCCTCGTCGAGGCCCGCTACGACAAGGACCGGATCCTCGAGGCGTATCTCAACGAGATCTACCTCGGCCAGCGCGGCTCGACGGAGGTGCACGGGGTCGGCGAGGCGGCGCGCTTCTACTTCGGAAGGCCCGTCACGGATCTCGGCGTCGCCGAGTCGGCGCTGCTCGCCGCGATCATCCAGAGCCCGAACGGGATCTCGCCCCACCGCGCGCCCGAGGCGGCGCGCAAGCGCCGCGACCTCGTGCTCGCGCTCATGCACCAGCAGGGCCGGCTCGACGACGCGGGGCTCACCGCCGCCGAGGCGGAGCCCCTCGGGCTCGCGGCCATCACGCCCGAGCCCCGCGAGGCGCGCTACTTCCTCGACGCCCTGCGCCGCCAGCTCCCCGACTTCTACGACGCGGACCTCCTCACGAGCGAAGGCCTGCGCATCTACTCGACCCTCGACCTGCGGCTCCAGAAGCTTGCCGCCGCCGCGCTGCACGAGGGGCTCGCAGATCTCGAGAAGCGCCATCCGAAGCTGAAGCGTCCGGGCGACCAGGCGCTCCAGGGCTGCCTCGTCGCCCTGCGTCCGCAGACGGGGGAGGTCCTCGCGCTCGTGGGGGGAAGGAGCTACGGCGAGAGCCAGTTCGACCGCTGCACCCAGGCGCGCCGGCAGGCCGGGAGCGTCTTCAAGCCGATGGTGTACGCCTCGGCGCTCGAGCCCCGCGAGTCGGGTGCGGCCATCACGCTCGCGGACCGCCTCGAGGACGTCCCGCTCCGCGTGCCGACGCCGGCGGGCCCTTGGGAGCCGGCGAACTTCGACCACGAGTTCCACGGCAGCGTGAGCGTGCGCGAGGCCCTCGAGCGCTCGCTCAACGTGGCGACCGCGCGGCTCGGTCAGCGGGTGGGGATCGAGCGCGTGGTGGACGTGGCGCGGCGCCTCGGCATCACGAGCCCGCTGCCCGAGGTCCCGAGCGTCGCCATCGGCAGCGGCGACGTGGCGCCCATGGAGATCGCGCGGGCCTACGCGACCTTCGCGAACGGCGGCATCCGACCCGAGATCCGCACCTTCGAGGACGTCGTGGACCGCGAGGCGCACACGCTCGAGCGGCAGGCCGTCCGCTTCGAGCGCGTGCTCGACCCGGGCACCGCGTTCCTCGTGACCTCGCTGCTCGAAGGCGTGGTGGAGCGCGGCACCGGACAGGGCGTCCGCGCCGCGGGCATCGTGGGGCCCGTCGCCGCCAAGACGGGCACGAGCAACGACGAGCGCGACGCGTGGTTCGCGGGCTTCACGCCCGAGCTCGTCGTCGTGGTGTGGATCGGCTTCGACGACTCGCGCAGCACGGGACTCGCCGCGAGTCACCTCGCGCTCCCCGTGTGGACGCGCTTCGTGCGCGAGGCGACCGGCGGGCAGGTGCGCGGCGCCTTCCTGCCGCCGCCCGAGGTGGTGAGCGTCGAGGTGGATCCCCTGACCGGGGCCCGCGCGCTCGCGGGCTGCCCGGCGCACCAGCCGGAGTGGTTCCTGCAGGGGACCGAGCCCACGCGGGTGTGTCCGTCGGGCGCGTTCTTCGACGGCGACGGGCGCGAGGCGCCGCGCCGGCTGCTCGAGAAGCTCTTCGACGCGTGGTTCGGGGACGATGGCGACGAGCTGTGAGCCGTGCCGTGGCGCGCGCTCGTTCTCTCGCGTCGCCGAACGCCGTTCGGCCAGATCCCTGGCCTGCCTCTGCCTGGTGCTCGCGCTCGCAGCCTTCGGCTGCGCGGGAGTGCTGGGACCGGGCGCAGGCGTGGGGGACACCTTTCGGCTCTCCGACCACGTTTCCGAGGGTGATCCCGCCTTCCGCGCGTCGATGCGCATCGTCCTCGACGGACTCGACGCGGACCTCGCCGGCGATCCCGACCTCGCCCTCGTGCGCTACGAACGCTCGCTCCAGGTGGATCCCACGAATCCGTACGCGTACCTCGCGCTCGCGCGTCACCGCGTGGAGGGCGAGGATCCCGAATCGGCGCTGCCCTTCCTCGACAAGTCGAAGGCGCTGCTGCGCGCCCAGGGTGCGCTCTCCCCGGGGGTCGAAGCGCACCTCGACGGGCTGCGCGGCGCGGCGCTGCTCGCGAGCCGCAGGCGCACCGAAGCCCTCCCACTTCTCGAACGCGCGCGCTCGCTCGCGCCCGAGGCGTGGAGCGATGGGCAGCTCGACGCCGACGAGCTCCGATAGCTCCCTCCGGGACCGTGTGATAGGTTCGCCCGCTCCATGACGCCCAAGCTCCGGATCTTCCTCGCGATGTTCGCCCTGGCCCTCGGTCTCGACCAGGCCAGCAAGCTCGCCATCGATGCGAGGCTCAGCTACGCGGATCAGATCCCCGTGATCGACGGCTTCTTCTACCTCACGCACGTGCGCAATCCGGGCGC
>DASRUS010000014.1:0-16700 GCA_035687825.1 Myxococcota bacterium
TTCGACGTGGAGACGGGCGAGGAGCTGTGGAAGGGGCGCCTGCCGGCCGGCGGTCAGGCGACGCCGATGACGTACCGGGTGCGCGCGGACGGGAAGCAGTACGTGGTGATCGCCGCGGGCGGGAACGCGCGGATGACGACGACGCTCGGCGACGCGGTGGTAGCGTTCGCGCTGCCGTAGCAGAAGTCTTTGCTCGCGTCGCGGCCCGGCGCCGAGGGGTCGTCGCTCCATGCCTCGCGCGCCAACAGACCTGGGTGTCACTGTCGCGGAGCCCGCGACGCGGTGCCCTGCCGAGGCCCGTGGCGCGCTGCGGGTGACTTCCGCGACGACCCCTCGGCGCCGGGCCGGTCCGTGGGGCATACGCTCTCAGCCTCGGCGCGCGCCTTGCTGGCTCAGGCCGCCGGCGGGCGGGAGGGGGGTCGGGCACTCCGCGAAGCTGCGGTAGCCGATGAGGGCGTGGGCGCTCCGGTAGGCGAGGTAGTGGTCGAGGATGCGCTGCGCCGCCGAGGCGCGGGGCTTCTCGTTGAAGAGGACTTCGAGCACGGCCTTCACCGTGCGACCCCACGGCGAGGGCGGGATCGTCTCGTAGGTGAGGCCCGCGGCGAGGAGCACGACGCGCTGGTGGGGGAGGTAGCCGGGGCCCACCAGGCGCGAGAAGTACGGGTTCCGGGTCGGCGCGACCGGCGGCGGAGCAGGCTCCGCGAGCGTGCGGAAGCCGTCGGGGAGCAGCTTCACGTCCGCGGGCTTCGCGAAGGAGACCGCGCTCGCCAGGAGCAGCACCGCTGCGACCGCCGCGTACACGAGGGGATGGAAGGGATCCAGGATCTGGGCCGCGCCGAGGGCGACGAGCGTGTGGAGCGTGCCGATCGAGACCAGGAAGACGCCGTACACGACGATGGGCAGGCGCAGGAACGCGAGGACCCACTCCGCGACGCTCGCCACGTGGCCGGAGAAGACCATGAGCGGGAAGTAGGTGAGGCGCCACACGACGAGCACCACCAGGACGAGGGCGATGCGCTCGAGGGTCCCGGCGAGCGCGGGGAGCGTCCAGCTCGTGGCGAGCGCGACGCCGCCCAGGGACGCCGCGTGGATCGCGGTCCACAGGCGCGACTGCGAGTAGGGCTGGCGATCGATCACGACGCCCCACACGAAGAGCGCGACGAGGAAGAGCGCCGCCACGACGAGATGGGCCGCCACGCGAACTCCTTTCTGCTCGAAGCGCGCGGCGGCGCCGGGCGACCCGGGCGCGCGAGCTCCGGGCGCGAGAGCATGTCCCAGCTCGCGCGCGGCTTCAACGGGTGCGCGCCGCTCCGCCCCAGCCCGGCGGGAGCGTCACCACGACGACGGTGGTCTCGCTCTCCTCGAGGAGATACTCGACGCCGTGCCCGAGGAACGGACGACCCGTGAACTGGCGCAGGTTCGAGGCCAGGACCAGGAGGTCCACCTCGTTCTCGCGCACGAGGGAGAGGATCGTGTCCGAGGCCGAGACGCCCGTGCGGATCGTCGCTTCCGCGCGGACGTTCATTTCGTCCGCGAGGGCGCGAGCCTCGTCCACCACCCGCTCCGCAGCCTCGGCGCGGTGCAGGCGCCCGCCGGCGGGCGCGCCCTCCTCGGGCCGGGCGTAGGAGAGCTCCTGGCGAGGCGACGGGATCGTCACCACGTGCGCGACGAGCACGCGCGCGTCGAGGCGCCGCGCGACGCTGTAGGCCATCTCCTGCGCCGCCCGGCCCGGCCGGGTCCCCACCGCGGGAACCAGGATGCGCCGGAAGCGGGGCGGCGCCTCGGGGTCGGTGCGCGCGTCGCGCCGCACCATGATCACGGGCAGCGGGCTCGAGGCGAGGAGGTCGTCCACCACGGGGGAGATGACGGTCCCCGCGATCCGCTCGTCGGTGGCGCCCACCGCGATGGCGCCGTAGCCGAGGCTCGCGTGCTCGAGGATCGCGGCCAGGGGATCCTTCGTGGCGGCGTGCTCGTAGGCCATGGGACGCCCCGCGCAGGCCGCGCGCACCCGCGCGAGATCCTGGGCCGGGACGTCCCCCCCCGCGGCGAGCACCGTCACCTCGGAGCCCTCGGGCCAGGCGAGGTCCACGATGCGGGCGGCCAGGATCGAGTTCGGGCCGCCGTGGCTCGGAAGCAGCACCCGCGACGGCCGCACCAGCACGTTCCCGCCGAGCAGGCGCTCGCGCGCGAGGCGCGCCTGCTCCTCCTCGCTCCCCCCCCAGTCCGCCAGGATCCAGCGCAGGAGCGGCGGCGCCATCATGGAGGTCGCCATCGCCATCAGCACCACGAGGGCGTAGGACTTCTCGTTCAACACGCCGAGGGAGAGGCCCACCGTCGCGATGATGATCTCCACCGCCCCGCGCGCGTTCAGGCCCACGCCGAGCGCCAGGCCCTCCCGGGGCGCCAGCCGCGCGAGGCGCGACCCGAAGTACGCGCCGGCGAACTTGGAGACGCTCGCCACCGTGAGCACGGCCAGGCCCCAGGCGAACACCTCGGGGTCGGCGAGGAGCGAGAGGTCCACGCGCAGACCCGCGGTGGCGAAGAAGAGCGGGGCGAAGAAGGAGCGCGTGATGCCCTCGAGGTGCGCGAACACCTCGTGGTCGTGGAAGCGCGAGTGGCCGAGCACGATCCCCGCGATGAAGGCGCCGAAGACCGCCTCGAGGCCGATGGCGTGCGTGAGCGCGCCGGCGAAGAGCGCGACCAGCAGCACCGCGGTGAGGCTCTCCGCCACCCCGCCGCGTCGCACGCGCACCCCGCGCAGGAGCGCGTCCACCCCGCGCTGGCCGAGGCTGAAGGCGAGCACGAGGAAGAGCGCGAGGCCCACGAGCGTGAAGAGGAGCTGGCCGGCGTCGAGGGAGCCCGACTGCGCGAGGCCCGCCACGACGCCGAGCAGGATCCAGCCCACCACGTCGTTCGCCATGGCTGCGGCGAGCAGGACCTGAGCGATGTTGCGGCGCATCAGGTCGAGGTCGGAGAGGATCTTCGCGATCACGGGGAGCGCGGAGATGCCGAGGGCGGTCCCCATGAAGAGCGCGAAGACCCAGGGGTGCGTGGCCTCGCCGACGAAGGCCGCGGGGAGCGCCAGGCCGAGGGCCACGCCGGCGATCACCGGCAGGACGAGGCTCCCGAGCGCCACGCGCGCGGTGGCGCCGCCCATGCGCCGGATCAGGGCGAGGTCCGTCTCGAGGCCCGTGATGACGAGCAGCAGGAAGACGCCGATCCAGGCGGGTCCCGAGAGCAGGCTCCGCTGCAGGGCATCCGCCGGGAAGAGCCAGCGCTGGAGCTCCGGCGCGAGCACGCCGAGCACGCTCGGGCCGAGCAGCAGGCCGGCGGCGAGCTCGCCGATCACCGCGGGCTGCCCCACGCGGCGCAGCGCCCCGCCCAGCGCCCGCGCCGCGAGCAGCAGCACGAAGAGCTCGATCCAGAAGATCAGGAGCTGATGCTCGCTCGGCACGTGGACGCCTCGTTCGCCGGCGGTTGGGCCTCAGCGGTGCGAGGCCTGCCCCGAGAGCTCGCGCACGAGGTCGCCCGTCACCGCCTTCGCGTCGCCGAAGAGCATCAGCGTGTTGTCCATGAAGTAGAGCTCGTTGTCGATGCCCGCGAAGCCCGGGTTCGTGGAGCGCTTGATCGCGAAGACGGCCTTCGCCTTGTCGGCGTCGATGATGGGCATGCCGTAGATCGGGCTGCCCCGGTCGGTGCGCGCCGCGGGGTTCACCACGTCGTTGGCGCCGATCACGAGGGCCACGTCCACGCGCGGCATCTCGGGGTTGATGTCGTCCATTTCCACGAGGTGGTCGTAGGGGATGTCGGCCTCGGCGAGCAGCACGTTCATGTGGCCGGGCATGCGGCCCGCCACCGGATGGATCGCGAAGCGCACGTCGATGCCGCGCTTCGTGAGCTGGTCGTAGAGCTCGCGCAGGCGGTGCTGCGCCTGCGCCACCGCCATGCCGTAGCCGGGTACGATCACGACGAGGCTCGCGTTCTCGAGGACCTGCACCGCGTCCTGGAGGGTGGCGCTCTTGTAGGCCTTCTGCGTCGTCGTCGCGGTGGACGTCTGCACCTGGCCGAACGCGCCGAACAGCACGTTCGTGAAGGAGCGGTTCATGGCGCGGCACATGATCACGGCGAGGATGAAGCCCGAGGATCCGTCGAGGGCGCCCGCGGTGATGAGGAGCTTGTTGTCGAGCACGAAGCCCATCGCCACCGCGGCGAGGCCCGCGTAGGCGTTGAGCAGCGCGATCACCGTGGGCATGTCGGCGCCGCCGATGGGGACGATCAGCAGCACGCCGAAGAGCAGCGAGAGCACCACGATCACCGGGTAGAGCGGCCAGAGCTCCGGACGGGCGACGAGCACGACGCCGCACACCGCCGCGAGCACGAGCAGGGAGAGGTTCACCAGGTTCTGGTTGCGGTAGGTGATGGGGCGGGTGGGAATGATCTCCTGGAGTTTGCCGGCGGCCATCAGGCTGCCCGTGAAGGTGAGGAAGCCCAGGATCACCTCCACGACGATCGCGCCCACGCGAAACTGGGTGAGCACTCCCTCGTCGAGCCACAGGAAGTACTTGGCGGTGCCCACGAGGCCGGCGGCGAGGCCGCCGAAGGCGTGGGAGAGCGCGGTCCGCTGCGGGACCGCGGTGAGCGCCACCCGGGAGAGCGGGACGCCGAGCAGGGTGCCGACGACGAGGCCCACCGCGATCCACTGGAAGCTCACGATGTGCGGATCGAAGAGCGTCCCCACCACGCCGAGCAGCATGGCGAGCACGCCCGCGCCGACCCCGCGCCGCGCGGTCTTCGGGTGGTTCAGCCAGCGCAGCGAGAACACGAAGAGGATCGTGGCGAGGACGTAGCTCGCCTGGGTGAGCTGCTCCGCCATCACTTTCGCTCGCCCGGCTTGCGGAACATCTTGAGCATCCGGTCCGTGATCAGGAAGCCGCTCACGATGTTCGTCATCGAGGCGGCCACCGCCACGGTGCCGAGCACCGTGGTGAAGGTGGTCTTCTGCTCGCCGGCGATGAGCAGCGAGCCCACGATGGCGATCGCCGAGATCGCGTTCGTGAGCGACATGAGCGGGGTGTGGAGCAGCCGCGAGACGTTGCGGATCACGTCGAAGCCGATGAAGGTCGCGAGCACGAACACGAGCAGCAGCGACCAGGCCTCGATTCCCATCTCCATCGGCTGCGGCTCCGTCGCGCGGTGGGTTCCGCCCCCGGCTTCCGCCGGCGGGCAGCGTAGAGTACTCACCCCCGCGCCGGGGGTCTAGCTCGCCCCGGGTGTGTCATGATGGAGCGGGGGGGTGAACCATGCGCCTGCTTCGCTGGGTCGGCCGGATCCTTCTCGTCCTCGTGGCCCTGGGGATCGTCGTCGCGGGGGTTGCGCGCTTCCACGACGGCCCGCTCGGGCCCGTCCCGGGCGGCCCGCTCGAGGCTGGCGAGCTCGTGAGCGACGCGGGGGTGGACTGGCGCTTCGCGGCGGACATCCCGGAGATCGAGCTCCAGCTCGTGGACCCGCCCCGCTCCCGGACGACCTGGGTGCTGGTGCGCGAGGACCAGCTCTACGTCCCCTGCGCCTGGCCGCAGAGCTTCGTGAAGGAGTGGCCGAAGCAGGCGCTGCGCGATGGACGCGTGGTGCTGCGCATCGCGGGCAAGCGCTACGAGCGGCAGGCCGTGCGGGTGACGGATCCCGAGGTGCACGCCGAGCTCTCGGCGCTCGGGGCCCAAAAGTACGACTACGAGCCGCCGCAGGGTCCGCCGGGCCTCGAGAGCCTCTGGTTCTTCCGCATGGACCCCCGCCCGGGCGGCTGAGGTCGCGGCCCGGCGCTCCCGTCGCGGCGACACGCTCGGGTGTCGGAGCTTCGCTCAGAGCTGGAAGGAGCGCGCGCGCTCGTCGATGAAGCGTTCGAGGCTCTCGCGCGCCGCCGGGCCCACGTCGTGGAAGCGGACGCCCATCCCCCTCGGCAGGGTCTCGCGGTGCCAGGGGCTCGGCTCGCGGCTGGTGAGCACGCGGGCCGCGACCCGCAGCGGGCCCGACGGGAGCGGCAGCTCCAGCACGAGCTGGCTGCCCGCCTCGGCCGGCTCCGCCATCTCGAGGTAGGCGCCGTCCGCGGAGAGGTTGTAGACGCGCGCCTCCTTGGCCCGCGTCTCGCCCGTGAGCTGCGCGTCGAGCCGCGTCGGCACCCGCAGCCGGCTGCGCCACTCGCCGCAGCGCGGATTGTAGGCGAGGAAGTTCAGCACGAAGCGGAGCTCCCCGTCCGTGAAGGGGTCGAAGAGCGCCAGCGCCACGCCCGCGCCGCGCAGCCTCGCCACCGCCTCGGGGCCGGGGCGCGCGCCCACCACCGCGGCGCGCAGGTTCCCGTCGAGGGAGCGCTCCGCGAGCCAGCGCAGGCTCGGACCGAGCTCCGGGAGCGGCGGGGCGGGGGGCAGCAGGAACGCGCGCACCGGGGGGTCCGCGAGCTGGAGCGTGCCGAGGGCGTCCTCCAGCGTCTCCGCGCGGAGCGCGAGGAAGCCGAGACCCACGAGACGGTGGGCGAGCCGTGCGTAGGCGGGTCCGAAGCCGAGCAGCAGGAAGCTCTCGCCGAGCGTGAGGACGCCCTCGTCTTCGGACACGAGCCACCCCGAGCGGTTTCGAGACGCGGATCGGCCCGCCGGCGCCGGCGCTTGAACCGGGCGCCTTCGCGCGAGCGTTGACACGGCCGGGCCTTGGATCGAGGATGCGCCGATGAGCGACGCGCGCGACGCGAGGCTCCCGTTCCTCCCCACCGGACGCGGTGCGCCCCTGCACGTGGCGCGCGCGGAAGGCTGCTGGCTCGAGACGCGCGAAGGCCACCGGATCCTCGACGCCGCGGGCGGCGCGATCCTCGTGAACGTCGGCCACGGCCGGCGCGAGGTGGCGGAGGCGGTGGCCCGGGCGCTCGAGGAGGTCACCTACGTCGTCCCGGTCTTCGCGACCGAGCACCGCCTGCGCCTGGTGGAGCGCCTGGTGGACCGCTGGCTGCCCGCGGGCCTCGGCCGCGTCTACCTCACGAGCGGCGGCTCCGAATCGATGGACGCCGCGCTCCGGCTGGTGCGGCAGCACCATGTCTCGGCGGGCCGGCCGGAGCGCTGGAAGATCCTCGGGCGGGAGCTCTCGTACCACGGGACGACGCTCGCGACGCTCGCGGTGGGAGGCCACGCGAAGCGGCGCGCGGGCTTCGAGCCGCTGCTCCTCGACC
The DNA here is from genome assembly GCA_035687825.1 of Myxococcota bacterium. GTDB lineage: Bacteria > Myxococcota_A > UBA9160 > UBA9160 > DASRUS01 > DASRUS01. The sequence goes on from DASRUS010000014.1 coordinate 7,208, forward strand.
TGCCCAAGGCGCCCGCCTGCTACTGCCTGCGCTGCCCGCTCGGGCTCCGCTACCCGGACTGTCGCGTCGCGTGCGCCGACGAGGTCGAGCGCGCCATCGAGCGCGCAGGGCCCGAGAGCGTCGCGGCGTTCGTGGCCGAGCCCATCGGGGGATCCACCGCCGGGGCGCTGGTTCCCCCGCCCGAGTACTGGCAGCGGGTCGCCGAGATCTGCCGCCGCCATGGCGTGCTGCTCGTGATGGACGAGGTGATGACGGGCTTCGGCCGCACGGGCCGACGCTTCGCCGTGGAGCACTTCGGGATCACGCCCGACGTGCTCGTGGGGGGCAAGGGGCTCACGGGGGGCTACGCGCCGCTCGGCGCGGTCTTCGCGAGCGAGGCCGTGGTGGCTCCCATCGCGGAACGGGGCGACGATTTCATGTACTACACCTACGGCGCGCACCCGGCGTCGTGCGCCGCGGCGGACCGGGTGCTCGAGATCCTCGAGCGCGAGGACCTGGTGCGGCGCGCCGCGCAGATGGGCGAGAAGCTGCGGGCGGCGCTGGCGCCCCTCGAGCGGCACCCGCACGTGGCGGAGGTGCGCGGCCTCGGCCTCCTCCAGGCGGTGGAGCTGGTGCGCGACCGCGCGACGCTCGAGCCCTTCCCCGCGGCCGCCCGCCTCGGGCAGCGCGTCGTGGTGGAAGGGATCCTGCGCGGCGTCTTCTTCTACCCCGGCGGCGTGGATCCCGCGCGCGACGTCGTGTGCCTGGGTCCGCCCTTCGTGGTGAGCGACGCCGAGATCGAGACGATCGCGCGCGTCCTCGCCGAATCGATCGACGCCGCCGTGGCGGGCGCGAAGGCGAGCTAGCCCGCGCGTTGGATCTCCACGATCTCCCAGCCGCTGGCGAGCTGGTTGGCCGCCTTGGCCCGGGCCGCGTCCTCGTCCTCGGCTTCGACCCGGAGCGTGCGCGAGCGCGGCGAGCCGGTCTGCCGCAGGCGCAGATGGAAGCGGGGGAGGGCGGTCGCCGGGGGCGACTCCTCCTCGGGCTCGACGGCGCCTGCGTCGAGCTTGCCGCCGACCGCCAGCTTCCCGAACTCGGCGGGCGGCTCGATCACCTGGAGGCCGATCCCCGGCGCCTCGTAGGACTGGAGGTTCTGGGGCACGCGGCGGCGGCGCACCACGCGCGCGCGCACCTCGAAGGCGGAGCCCCCGTCGTGCGCGGAGAACTCCACCACGAGCTCGGTGCCGGGCTGGATGGGCGCGGTCGTGGCCACGAAGAGCCCGCTCGGCGAGATGTCGAGCACGATCCCGTGGTGCTGCTGCGCGCCGATGCGCAGCCCGACCGTCAACCGACGCTTCACCCGATCGCTGCTGCGACGCCGCATCGCGACTCCAAAAGTCCCCGCTCGGGATCGGTGCCCTCACTCCGTACTTGAGGGGACCGCCTCCGCGCGGGGCCTTTCGCCCTCGCTCCCTCAGCGCGGCCGCTCCGCCCCCCGGCCGCTCCTTCAGTCGCCGGCGCGACGCGTCGATGAGGCTTTCCGGGAGGGGGCTCGCCCCCGTTCCACCCCCACAGGCCGTGACGAGGAGCGATGGCGCGCGCACCGCACCGACTCTCGCTGCTCTCGCAGAAGCTCGACCGGGTTGCCTTCGTGGCGTACTTCCTGGGGGCCATCGTGCCCCTGGTGGCGCTCGCGTGGGTGGCGCAGCGCTTCGCGCTGCCGGTCCTCCCGGAGGGCGCCGCGGAGCTCGGCTTCGTCGGGCTCCTGCTCTCCATCGGCGCGCTCTCCCTCGGCTCGTTCTTCCTGCTGCGCCACGTGACGCGGGAGTCGCTGGCCCGCCTCGACGCTCACAATCACCGGCTCGAGGTGCTGATCGAGGCCTCGCGCGCGGTGGCGGACGCTCCGTACGCCGCGGAGGTGTGCCGCGCGGCGGCGCAGTTCGCGCTGCTGCTCACCCCCGCGCGCGCCGCCTTCGTGCTGGCGAAGCGCGGCAAGGATCCCGAGGCGCCGTGCGTCGAGGGGGTGGCGGGCGACGCCTCCCTCCACGCGCGCTTCGAGAGCGCCTTCGGCGAGCTCCTGGACCTCGTCGCCGCCGGCGGACGCGTGGCGCTCGCGCACGACGATCCCGGCTGGCCGGGCGAGGCGGCGCACCCCGCCGCGCTGGCGGCCGCGCCCATCGTCGAGAACGGCGCGGTGACGGGCCTCGTCGCGGTGCTGCACACCGAGCCGGGCTTCCGCTTCGACGAGGCGCAGCTGAGCTCGCTCCAGACCCTCGCCACGCTCGTCTCCGTGGCGCGGCACGTCGCGGACCTGCGCGATTCGCAGCGCAACTTCTTCGCGCACGCCACCGAGCTGCTGGTGACCGCGCTCGACGCGTTCATGGACGTCCAGCAGGGCCACGCGCGGCGGGTCGCCCACTTCGCGGGGCTCGTGGGGCGCGAGCTCGGTCTCGACGACGCGAGGCTCGAGCGGCTGCACTTCGCGGGCCTGCTGCACGACATCGGCATGCTCAAGATCCACCCGGCCGGGACGCTCGCGAAGTCGGTGTATCGCCAGCACCCGCTGCTCGGCTACCGCATGCTGAAGCCGATCCGCCTCTGGGAGGACCTGGCTCCCTTCGTGCTGCACCATCACGAGTGGTTCGACGGGCGCGGCTACCCGGAGGGTCTCTCGGGCGAAGCCATCCCCCTCGAGGCGCGCATCATCGCCGTCGCCGAGGCCTTCGACAGCATGACGAGCTCCAAGAGCTACCGGGAGCCGCTCGCGCTCGACGAGGCGCTGCGCGAGGTACGCGAGGGTGCGGGCACCCAGTTCGACCCCACCGTGGCCCGCCTCTTCGTCGAGCTCGCCCAGCGCGGCGTGATCGAGGTGAGCGCGGCGTAGCCTCGGCCGCGTCGCGCGACCCCCGGAATCGCATCGGGTAGACTCCGCGCTTCGTCCGCGGGGAGGCGAAAAGGGGGGCCCGGTGGCGAGCGAGCTCGACGACGTCGCGGGGCTCGTGCAGGGCGAGGAGCCGCCGGCGCTGCCGCATCGCGCGCTCGTCCGCCTGGGGGCGCTCGTGGAGGCGCTCGGGGCCCGCGCCCAGCGCCTGGTGCTCGAGCTCGGCCGCATGGCGCGTTTCGGCGCGGCGATCGTCCTGGCGGCGGTGCGGCCGCCCTGGCGCGTTCGGCGCCTGGTCTTCGAGGTCTTCGACACGGGCGTCCTCTCGCTCGCGATCGTGGGCGCGTCGGGGCTCACGGTGGGGATGGTGCTCGCGCTCCAGGGCTACAACACGTTGGTGCGTTTCGGCGCGGAGCAGTCGCTCGGGGCCGTGGTGGGCCTCTCGCTGATCCGCGAGCTCGGCCCGGTGCTGACGGGGCTGCTCGTCACGGGGCGCGCGGGCTCCGCGATGGCCGCGCAGATCGGGATGATGGTCTCCACCGAGCAGATCGACGGCATGCGCACGCTCGCGGTGGACCCGATCCACTACGTGGTGATGCCGAAGGCGCTGGCCATGAGCCTGGCGATGCCGCTGCTGTCCGCGCTCTTCATCGTGGCCGCGGTATTCGGCGGCTATCTCGTGGGCGTGAAGCTCCTGGGCGTGGACGGGGGCATCTACCTGACGAGCCTCGAGAACGCGGTGGAGTTCGGCGACGACGTGCTGGGGAGCCTGCTCAAGGCGTGCGTGTTCGGGCTGCTCGTGGGACTCGTCGCCACCTACCGCGGCTACACCACCGCGCGCAGCTCCCAGGGCGTGAGCGCGTCCACCACCTCGACGGTGGTGACGGCGTCCGTGTGCATCCTCGTCGCGGACTATGTGATCACGGCGCTCTGGGGCGTCTGAGCCGGAGAACGGGGGAGAGCATGCAATCGTCGCGCGTCCGCGATCTCGTGGTGGGGCTCTTCGTGCTGGCAGGCCTCGCCGCGATCGCGTATCTGTCCCTCCAGATCGGAGGGCTCTCGTACAAGGGGCCGCGCGGGCTCGAGCTGGTGGCCTCCTTCGACGCGGTGGGCGGCCTCTCCGAGCGGGCGCCGGTCCGGATCGCGGGGGTCAAGGTGGGGCAGGTGGAATCGATCGTGCTCGGCGACGACCTGCGCGCGCGCGTGACCCTCGACCTCGACCCCCGCCTGGAGCTCTCCACCGACACGGTGGGCTCGATCCGCACCGAGGGTCTGCTCGGCGACCAGTTCATCGAGCTCGCGCCCGGCGGCGAGGAGGAGATCCTGCGCTCCGGGGACCAGCTCTCGTTCACGGAGAGCGCCATCAACCTCGAGAAGCTGATCGGGAGCGTCGTGCACGATGCGCGGCTCGGGGACGGAGAGGAAGAGTGAAGCGCGGTGTGCGCGCTGCGCTCGGGGCGCTGGCCCTCGCGGGCCTCGGCTGCGCCTCCACGCCGGATCCCTGGGAGGGCATGAACCGGGGCACGTTCTGGTTCAACGAGCGCGTGGACCGCGCCGTGCTCGAGCCGGTGGCGACGGGCTGGGACTGGATCCTTCCCGAGCGCGTGCAGACGTCGGTCTCGAACTTCTTCGACAACCTGTTCGTCCCGATCGTCTTCGTGAACGACCTCTTCCAGGCGAAGCCCGTGGCGGCGAGTCAGGACGTGGGCCGCTTCGTCGTCAACACGACGGCGGGGGTGGCCGGCTTCTTCGACGTGGCCTCGCGCATCGGGATTCCCGAGAACGACGAGGACTTCGGTCAGACCTTCGGGCGCTGGGGTTGCCCGCCGGGGCCGTACCTCGTGCTGCCGCTGCTCGGACCCTCCTCGGTGCGCGATGCCTTCGGTCGCGTCGGGGACTCCGCATCGACGATCTACGGCTACTTCGTTCCCTGGGCGGTCACCGCGGGTCTGACCACTGTCGACACCGTGAACGTGCGCGCCGCGCTCCTCGAGGAGATCCGCCAGGATCGCGAGGAGTCCCTCGATTTCTACGTCTTCGTGCGCAACGCGTATCTCGAGAACCGCGAGCACCGCGTGCGCGACCGGGTCGTCCCCTCGGACGAGGACGATCTCTACTACATCGAAGACGAAGAGGAGGATCAGCCGTGAAGCGAGCTCCGCGCGGAATCGTGGCCGCGATCGCGCTCGCGTGCGTGGCGGGCACAGCCCCCGCTCGCGCCGGGTCCGCCGGGCCGAGTGCGGTGATCCGCGAGACGGCGGACGCCGTGGTGGCGGTCTTGAACGACGGGGCGCTCGACACCGCGCAGCGGCGGAAGCGGATCGAGGACATCGCGTACGAGCGCTTCGACTTCGACACGATCTCGCGCCTCGTGCTGGGGCGGAACTGGAAGGCGCTCTCCCCGGCGCAGCAGGAGGAGTTCCTGCGCGAGTTCCGCGCTCTCCTCTCCGAGAGCTACGGGCGGCGCATCGACCGCTACGAGCAGGAGGAGGTGAAGATCCTCGGAGAGCGCGCCGAGCAGCGCGGCGACGTGACGGTGCAGACGAAGATCGTGGGCGGCCAGGCGAACGACCTCCAGGTGGACTACCGCCTGCGCCAGAAGGAGGGCGTCTGGCTCGTGATCGACGTGGTGGTGGAGGGCGCGAGCCTCCTCTCGAACTACCGCTCGCAGTTCGCCGAGGTGTGGAGCCAGGGCGGGCCCGAGACGCTCTTGAAGCGCATGCGCGAGCGCAAGATCGCGACCGAGCCCGCCAGCGCCGACGCGGGGTGATGCGCCGGGTCGCCGGGCGCCGAGGGGGCCGTCGCGACTGGAAGAAATGACCGGCCGGAGAGGAGGCGGGCAAGGCGGTGCTGGTGAGGGCTGGATTCGATCACTGACGAAAGCAGCGAGCGTACCCGCTGAAGACCCTGTCGGAGTCTCGAGCACCGCCGCGCAGCGAGCCGCAGGCGAGCGGAGTAGAACGAGCGGGGCCTGCGCTTTACCTCGCGCCGGCCCCCTCGGCGCCCGCCGACCCGGGTCCTGCTCGGCCCCGCGCCCAGCGCCCCGTCGCGAGCCACGCGCCGGTCGCGAGGGTCACGCTCGCGCTGCCGACGAGCGTGGCGACGAAGATCCCCGTCGGCCCGAGGCCGCGGGGCCCCGCGAGCCAGACGCCCAGGGGCAACGTCACGCAGAGCGCGTTCGCGAGCGAGATCAGCATCGGAACGCGCACATCCCCCGCCCCCTGGAGCGTGCGCAGGAACACGAAGTAGAACGCCAGGAAGCCGAACGCGCCCGCCTGGTACGCGAGGAGCTCGCTCCCGATGCGGATCACCTCCGGGTCGTCGGAGAACGCCGCCACGATCGGGACCCGGAACACGAAGATCAGCCCCGCGAGGGACCAGAGCAGCGCCGCGTGGACCGCGAGGCCGACGCCGAGGGCGCGCCAGGCCCGGGGCAGCTGGCCGGCGCCCAGGTTCTGGCCCACGAGGGTCGCGCACGCGCCCGCGATCGGGAAGGCGAGCATGGGGCCCAGCATGCCGAGGCGCAGTCCGATCGAGTACGCGGTCTGCGCGGTCGCGCCGAAATCGCCGGCGAGGCGGATGAAGAAGACCGTCACGAGGAAGCCGCTCAGCAGTTGGACCGCGGGCGGCCAGGAGAGGCCCACGAGGCGGCGCAGGAGCGGCGGATCCGGCACCAGGTGGTGCAGCCGCAGGTGCACGCGGCTCGTGCCGCGGAAGAGCACCCGGGCGCAGAGGGCGATCGCGCCGATCTGGCCCACCGCGATACCGACCGCCACGCCGTGGATCCCGAGGCGCGGCGCGCCGAGGTTCCCGAAGATGAAGCACCACTCCGCGAAGAGGGCCAGCGGCGTCTGGAGGATCGCGACGAGGAAGGGCGTCGTCGCGTCGCCGGCGCCGTTCAGGATCGCGCTCGTGAAGAGCACGAAGACGAGTCCGGCACTCAGCGCGAAGACGCTCCGCACGTAGGGAGCGCCCATCTCGAGCACGCTCTCGGACACGTTCAGCGCCGCGAGGAGCGGCCGCGGCGCCAGCACGCCCACGAGGGCCGCCAGCGAGGCGACGGCCAGCCCGAGCAGCATGAGCTGACCCGCGGCGTGGTCGGCGGCGTCGCCGCGTCTTTCGCCCACGAAGCGCGCGATGAGCCCCTGCGCGCCGAAGCTCGCGCCCATCACGATCATGAAGAAGGCCTGGCGCAGCGACTGGTTCGTGACCACGACCGCGGTGGTCGCGTCCTCCCCGAGCCGGCTCACGAAGGCGAGGTCCACGAGCTGGAAGGACGCCCCGGCGAGGCTCGTGCCGAGCACGGGCAGCGCGAGGACGCCCAGGGCGGCGAGCAGGCTCCCGCGCGTCAGATCCCGGTGGCGCCAGCGCGCAAGCCAGCCGCGCGGGGCAGGGGGAGCGGGCTCGCTCAGACCGCGCCCTCGTTCACGGCTGCGGCGGCGTGGCGCGGAAGGGGGAGTCGCTGCGGAAACCGGATAGTGGAGCTGAGGGGAGTCGAACCCCTGACCTCGTGAATGCCACGGATTCCTGAGCTTGTTCGCGGAGTTTTGCGGAGTGACGCAAGGCTGCGCGGAGTCACGGGAATCGGCCGAGCCGAGTATCGGTCCATGACCTCGAGTTTGACCCTGTTTTGCCCAGTTGGCACACCAATCGGCACACCAAAACGGCCCTACGACCGGACCGCGTAACCGCTACGTCCGCGCTGCCGCATCGGCACACCTTGCGCGCCGGGCCCGCAGGTCGCGCCTCGCGTAGAGCTCGGGCTTGCCAGACTTTCGACACCGCGGGCAGAACGAGCGGACGCCGGTCCGTCGGGCGGTCTCATGGAACCGGCCGCAGTGCTGCATCGCGTGCCAGCTCGGCCCCTTAGCGCGTGCGACGCCTCGGCCGAGGAGTCGCTGCGCCAGGTCGTGCAGCTCGGCAGAGCTCGCAGACGGGGTTCGCTTCGAGCAGGTCGGGCGGTTCGTGCAGGCGCCGGCAGCGCGCGCAGGTCGTGAGCACGGTCTGGGGCTGTCGCATGGGCAAGCGTCTCCTGGCATGAGGGGCAGTCGAGGACGGGGGGGCAGACGATCGCCCATCCTAGCGCATTTGGCGAGCCGCTCGCCGAGCTGCTTGGCGACGTGACCGGAGGCGCTCGCGCGACCCCGGACGCCTGGCGCGGAGGTAGAATCGCGCCGATGGCGACCCGGAAGCTGACGACGCGCGCGCCCCTGCGGCTTCACGTGGACTTGAGCCTCACGCGCGCGGAGCGTCGCGCGCCCGAGGCCCGCTGCGCCGCCGAGCTCCGCACGCCTGGCCGGCTCGCGACGCGGATCGTGGTCGCGCACCTGGCCGAGCGCCCGGGGCTCCCGCAGCTCCACGCGACCGCGCGGGGCGAGCGCGTGCGCTACGCCGTGCAGGTGCGCCTCACCCCGGCGCAGCGTCGCGAGCTCGAGGCGAGGGCCGCGGCGGACGGGCGCACGCTCTCGAATTACGTGACGGCGGTCGTGGTGGGGGAGCTTGGCGATGCTTGACTCGGCTCTTCTCAGATCGTTCATGGATGAGTTCTATGGGTACGGGAGCCATCAAGGTCCGCATTGGTTCGTCGGAATGGAAGAGGGCGGCGGCAACTCAGAGGAGGAGATCGCCAGGAGACTCTCGGTCTGGAACTCGCGCGGTCGTCGGGAGCTTGAAGACCTCTGCGAGTTCCACCTTGCCGTGGGTATCACAGAGTGGCATAGTTCAAGCGCTAAGATTCAGAAGACGTGGTATCCAAGCGTCCGAATCCTACTCATCCTCAATGGAGTGGATCCGAACCCCGAGATCGCGCGCGCCTACCAGCGCGATCGCTTGGCTCGCCCGACTAGCGAAAGCCGTCTCTCCAACCTGCTCCCGCTTCCGTCGCCGTCTCGAGCGGACTGGCTCTACTCAGCGTGGAGCGAGCTCCCTGAGCTATGCGACCGCCAAGGCTACAGCAGAGCCGTCATGGCCTTCAGGACGGATCACCTGGCGACTAGCATTGCACGGCACAAGCCTCGTTCGGTCGTGTTCTACGGTGAAAGCTTCATGCCCTCTTGGGCTCGAATCAGTGGACAATCCTTCGAGTGGCGTAAGGAAGGGTTCGCGGTCGCAGAGACCCCTGCCACTCGCTTCGTGGCCTGCCAGCATCCTCGTCAGGGGGTCTCGAACGAATACTTCGATGCTGTCGGTCGCTGGCTTGCCAACTCCTGACGGTACTTTACTTTCCAAGTGAATGCTGAGGAGGTAGGATGGCAGCTCGGAGGAAGGCGAAGCGCATGGGACGGCCCCCTGGACCCCCCGAGCAAGTGCGGCGGCATCGCGTGACCACGACCTTCACGGACGACGAGCTCGCCACGCTGGAACGCATGGCGGAGGAGCGGGGGCTGCCGGTGGGGACGATGCTCTACGAGTTCGTGAGGCGTCGCCTGGGGCCCCGGCAGTGAGGCGCAACTCCACCGCCGAGCTCGAGCTCTCCGTCGAGGAGCTCCTCGACCGCCGCTTCGAGGCGAGAAGCCACGAACATCGACTCGCAGAGCTGGGCACGAAGTACGACAACGGGGGGATCCCGCCGGGCGTCCCTGCGCCGGCGGCACCTGGCCGACGAGAGGAGCCCGTCCGGCCCGAGGCCGGACG
>DASRUS010000015.1:0-3631 GCA_035687825.1 Myxococcota bacterium
CGACGCATGCTGCGCGACCCCGGGGTGAAGATCATCGAGATCTCTGCCCAGCTCGGCTACCGGGACTCGGCCAACTTCACCCGCGCCTTCCGGCGCTGGACCGGAGTCGCACCCCAGGTCTTCCGCCGGATCACCGAGCTGCGTCCCTAGCCGCTCCTCGGAGCAGAGGCGCGAGGATGGCGAGGCCGCCGCCGAACTCGAAGCGGCGCACGGGGATCACGAGGAACCAGGCGAGCTCACCCGCGCCGGCCTTCCCCTCCACGAGCGCGCGGAGCGCCACCTCGGCCCGCGCGAGGTCCGCGCGCGTCTGACGCGGGCTCGTGTCGGCCGCCGGTACGTGCGCGCCGAAGATCGCGAGGCCCGGCGCGTTCGCGGTGAGCGTGAGCAGGCGCTCCGCACTCTCGTGGTACGCGGCGAGGTCCGCGCCGGGATTGAAGGCGAACAGGTCGCCGGGGTAGAGGAAGTCGCCCGTGAAGAGCTGGCGGCGCTCCGGGTCGAAGAGGCCGAGCGATTCGGGGGTGTGTCCGGGGATCGAGAGCGCGCGGAGCCGCCTGCCTCCGAGGTCGATCTCCCCGTCGGCCGCCCACCACTCGGTGATGCGGAAGCTCGGCCGCCCCAGGGCGCCGTGCTGGGCGAGCGTGGGGGTGAAGCGTCCCGCGGCGTCGGTTCGCGCGCGGATCGTCGGGTGATCGAGGGATCCCACCGCGTCGAAGCCTTCGTGACCTCCCACGTGGTCGTAGTGGGTGTGCGAGAACGCTGCCACGACGGGTCGGTCGGTGAGACGCCCGACCACGCCCCGGATGTCGCGCTCGCCGGGTCCCGTGTCGAAGAGCAGCGCGCGCTCGCTCCCGACGAGGAGGTAGCTCACGTTGTGCTGGGCGTAGCGCGGCTCGAAGAGGGCGAAGCTGGCTTCGTCGATGCGCTCGACGGCGTACCAGTCGTCGAGCCACTGCGCGCCGGCCCACAGGCGGGGCGGCGCGCCCGTCCCCTCGCGCGACCCGCAGCCGGCGCTCGCGAGGACGGCGAGGAACGCCGCCGCGGCGGCGCTCCTAGCGGCCCAGCTCTCGGTCACGCGCCTCGTGCGCCTGCGCTTCGAAGCGCGGCGCAGCCGCGCGGCGTCTCGCGGCGCGATCCGGGAAGAGGAGGCCGCGCAACGAGACGAAGCGCCGCACGACCGGCGCGGGCTCGGGGTCCGCCGGCGCGTGGAGCGTGCGCGCGCGACGCTCCGCCTGGGCGGCGAGCCCGGACGCCTCGTCGCCGTACTCGGTCGCCCACCAGCGCAGGTGTGCGCGCGTCTCCGCGGAGACCTCGACGCCACCGATCAGGAACAGGAACGCGAGCCAGAACGCCTTCGAGGGCCGCAGCGCCGCGAGCGCGACGGCGCCCGAGAGCACGCACACCGAGAGCTCCGCGGGCACGGGGCCCGCCAGACCCCGGCCCGTCGCGAACATCAGCGCGAGGACCGCGAAGGCGAAGAGCATCCCGAGCGTCGAGGCGAGGTAGGTGGGCGTGATCCACTCCCCCACCCACTGGTCGAAGAGGAGGCCGCAGCGCGGGCAGCCCCGGCGGATGCGGAGCCAGCCCTCGAAGATCGGCCCCCGCGCGCAGCACGGGCAGCGCGAGCGGACGACGCAGAACCAGAGCAGCCGCGCGGCCGTCACGCGGGGAACTGTACCACGGGACCGACGAGGCTAAGGGGCCGATGCCGAGGGGGTCGGCGCGAAATCAGCGCAGCCCGCCCACGTGCTTCGGCAGGGCAGCCCAGTCACGAGCTGCGCGAAAGTGACACCCGATGCGGTTGGGCGGGCGAGCCATTCGCGCTGACCCCCTCGGCATCGGCCCGCGCGGCTAGAACTGCGGCTCCTTCCACCACGGGAAGAAGTCGGGCAGATCCCGCGACACCTTCATGCCGAAGCGCGGCGGGCGCTTCTCGAGGAAGCTCGACACGCCCTCGTACGCATCCGGCGAGCGCCCCATCGCGTGGATCGCCTGGGAATCCAGGCGGTGCGCCTCCATGGGATGCTCCGCGCCGAGCATGCGCCACAGGAGCTGGCGCGCGAGGCACACCGAGACCGCGCTCGTGTTCTCGGCGATCTCGCCCGCGAGCGTCCGCGCCGCGGGTAGGAGCTCCTCCGGCGGGACCACGCGCGACACGAGGCGCCCTTCGAGGGCCTCCTGCGCGCCGAAGATGCGCCCCGTAGCGACCCACTCCATGGCGCGGCTGATCCCCACGACCCGGGGCAGGAACCACGAGCTGCACGCCTCGGGCACGATGCCCCGCCGCGCGAAGACGAAGCCGAAGCGCGCGTTCTCGCTCGCGATGCGCACGTCCATGGCGAGGGTCATGGTGGCCCCCACGCCCACCGCGGGTCCGTTGATCGCGGCGATCACGGGCTTGCGCGACTGGAACAGGCGGAGCGTCAGGAGCCCGCCCCCGTCGCGGTGGGCCTCGCGCGGCGTCTCGCCGCTCGCGTCGAAGGTCGAGCCGCCGCCTCCCAGGTCGGCGCCCGCGCAGTAGGCCCGCCCCGCCCCGGTGAAGATCACGACGCGCACCTCGTCGTCCGCGTCGGCGTCGTCGAGTACCCGGAGGCACTCTTCGAGCATCCGAGGGGTGAACGCGTTCAGCCGCTCGGGACGGTGGAGCGTGATCGTGAGGATCCGGTCGCGGAGCTCGGTCTGGAGGGTCTCGAGGGCCATGTCTTTCCTCCGGTCGCGCGGGAGCATACCTCGACCCGGCTCGCCCGGGACCCGCCGTTTGCCCACGCGGCCGGCGTCCTGCAAGATCTCGGGTTCATGCGCATCGGCGTCGTGAGCGACACCCACGATCACCTGGCGCCTCCCCCCGCGGAGGATTCCCTCGGCCCGTCCGCGAGCTCCCTCGCCGCGCGCTACGACGCGGTGCGCGCGCGGACCGCGTCGCTCTGCGAGCCCCTCGCCCCCGAAGACCAGGTCGTGCAGTCGATGCCCGACGCGAGCCCCGTGAAGTGGCACCTCGCCCACACGACCTGGTACTTCGAGACGTTCGTCCTCGCGCGCCTCCCGGACCACCGCCCCTTCGACCCCGCCTGGGGCTTCCTCTTCAACTCGTACTACAACGCCGTGAGCGCGCAGCTCCCGCGCCCCGAGCGCGGTCTCCTCTCGCGCCCCACGCTGGAGGAGATCCTCGGCTACCGCCGGCACGTGGACGAGCGCATGCGCGAGCTCCTCGCGAGCCCCGCCCCGGGCTGGCGCGAGCTCGCGTGGCTCGCGGAGCTCGGCCTCCACCACGAGCAGCAGCACCAGGAGCTCCTGCTCACCGACGTGAAGCACCTCTTCTCGCGCAATCCCCTGCGTCCCGCGTACCGGGCGGCCGGCCCCGCGCCGAGGCGCCGCGCGGCCGAGCGGCGCTGGATCCGCTTCCCCGAGGCGATCCGCTGGATCGGCCACGACGGCCGCGGCTTCGCCTTCGACAACGAGGGGCCACGCCACCGCCGCCTCGTCCCGGCCTTCGAGCTCGCGACGCGCCTCGTCACCTGCGGCGAGTACCTCGCGTTCGTCGCTGCCGGCGGCTACGCGCGGCCCGAGCTCTGGATGTCGGACGGCTGGAACGTGGTGCAGCAGCGCGGCTGGCAGGCGCCCCTCTACTGGGAGC
>DASRUS010000016.1:0-5460 GCA_035687825.1 Myxococcota bacterium
CTGTACCCCGACGAGCGCGTGCCGCCCGGGGACGTGCTGCACTGGACGCAGCCGTCCCAGAACTGGAATGCTCGCTGCGCCGAGTGCCACGCGACGAACCTGCGCAAGGGGTACGACCTCTCGCGGGACGCGTACGCGACCACGTGGTCGGAGATCGACGTCGCCTGCGAGGCCTGCCACGGCCCGGGTGGGCCTCACGTCGCCTGGGCGGAGTCGGCGACGGCCGCCGGAGCGTCGAGCTCGCGCGGCGGCGATCTCGGGCTCACGAGACGCTTCGACGAGGCGGAGCCCGCGCGCTGGATCCTCGACGAGGGCACCGCCATCGCACGCCGGGATCCGCCGCGCACGCAGCACCCGGAGCTCGAGACCTGCGCGCCCTGTCACGCGCGCCGCTCGACCCTGCGCGAGGGGCCGGGCGGCGAGCCCTTCCTCGACACGCACCGGCCCTCCCTCCTCGAGGAGGGCCTCTACGAAGCCGACGGTCAGATGCGCGACGAGGTCTACGTCTGGGGCTCGTTCCTGCAGAGCCGCATGCACGCCGCGGGCGTCACGTGCAGCGACTGCCACGATCCACACTCGCTCGCGCTGCGGGCCGAGGGCAACGCGCTCTGCGCACACTGCCATCGACCGCAGGCCTTCGACGTCCCGGCGCACCACCACCACGGTGTCGATTCGGCGGGCGCGCGCTGCGTCGCCTGCCACATGCCGGCGCGCACCTACATGGTCATCGACGTGCGGCACGACCACTCCTTCCGCGTGCCGCGGCCCGACCTCTCCGTCTCGATCGGAGCGCCGAACGCGTGCACCGATTGTCACACCGATCGGTCCGCAGGCTGGGCCCGCGACGCGGTCGCTGGCTGGTTCCCGGGCGGGCGCTCGACCCGGTCGCACTACGGCGTCGCGCTCGACGCCGGGCGGCGGGGCCTCGCCGGCGCGGTCCCGGCGCTCACCGGCGTCGCGGGCGACCCGACGCAGCCGGCGATCGTGCGCGCGACGGCGTTCTCGCTGCTGGCGCGGCAGGGCGGACCCGCTCGGGCGGACGTCGTCCGCGCCGGTCTCGCCGATCCCGACCCCGTCGTGCGCCTCGGCGCGCTCGACGCGGCCGCCGATCTCGAGCCCGGGCCACGTCTCGCGGCGCTCGAGCCGCTGCTGCGCGATCCCCTCCTCGCCGTGCGCAGTGAGGCGGCGCGCGCGCTCAGCGACGTACCCGCCTCGCTCTGGCGCCCCGAGCGGCGCGGCGCCCTCGGCGACGCGTTGGCGGAGTACCGCGCGGCGCAGCAGGTGAACGCGGACACCCCGGAGGCGCACGCGAACCTGGCCCTGGTACATCTGGCCCTCGGCGAGCTCGACGCGGCGCGCCGCGAGTACGAGACGGCGCTCCGGCTCGCGCCGTGGTTCGTGCCCGCCTACGTGAACCTCGCCGACCTCGAGCGCGCCCTCGGGCGGGACGACGCAGGCGAGACGTGGCTGCGCAGCGCCCTCCGCGTGGCGCCCGAGGCGGCCGCGGTGCACCACGCGCTGGGACTGCTGCTCATCCGCACCGACCGCCGCGACGAGGCCGTCCGCGAGCTGGCGCGCGCCGCGGAGCTCGCTCCCGCCGAGCCGCGCTTCGCCTACACGTTCGCGCTCGCCCTCCAGGACCGGGGCGAGGGCGAGTCGGCCCTCGGGGTGCTCGAGGACGCGCTCGCGCGCCACCCCGGCGACCGCGAGCTGCGCATCGCTGCGGCGACGCTCGCGCGCGATCTCGGCCGCGGCGAGTCGGCCTTGCGTCACGCGCGCGCCCTCCTCGCGGCCGCGCCGGACGACCCGGCAGCGCGGGCCCTCGTCGCCGAGCTGGAGCGAGGGGCGCCGTGAGCGTTCGAGGTGGGTCGCGCGAGACGCTGGAGGCGCGGGCGGGAATCGAACCCGCGAATAACGGTTTTGCAGACCGTTGCCTTGCCACTTGGCTACCGCGCCGGCGACCCGGGAGGCTAGCACGCGAGGTCGAGAGCACCCGGGAGTCTGCGCGGCTCCCCCGCGATGCGCAGGCGCGGACCGCCCGCATCCTCCTCCACCGCGCCGAGGAGCTCCGCCTGGCTCGCGTGGGTGAAGCGCGCGGGGAGACCCTCGGGCCGGAGCTCGCGCTTCACCGTGCAGAGCCAGGCCCCGTCGAAGCGCGACGGCCGCAGGCTCGCGACGTCGAGCGCCTCCACGCTCCCGTCCGAGAGGCGGAGCGTGCCGCGCGCGAGGTCCACCTCGCGCACGAAGAAGCCCGCCTCCTCCACCTCGATCTGGCCGCGGAAGCGCCCGAGCTGGACGACGTACACCGCCTCGGCGGGCAGATACCGCACGGAGCGATCGAAGGCGGCGCGCAGCCGCGGGTGGCTGATGGCGATGCCTTCGTGGCTCCAGGAGCCGTCGCGGTGGAGGACGAGACCGAACGGCTCGAGCTTCGGGGGACCCGGCGCGTGCTGCGCACGCGCCACCCCCTCTGCGCTCGCCTCGCCAGACCCTGAGCGGCGAGCCTGCGGCTCGCCTTGGCTGCGCGCGCCTTCCGGCGCTTGCCGGGGCGGCTCGTCCCGCGGAGCCTCGGGTTCGCGCGCGCTCACCCCTCCGGGAGCGCCTCGGGCTCGAGCGTCCCGTCCCGGTGCACGCGGAAGACGCCGAGGAAGTCGTAGCGGTTCCAGAGGACGACCCGCTCCACCTCCTCGCCGTGCTCGGCGCGGTAGATCCACTTCTCGTTCCAGCGCACGCCGCAGGTTTCGAAGGTGCGCGGGTCGTTCACGCTGCCGACCTGGTCCACGGGGTCGCCGAGCACGCGCGTCAGCGTGGCCCGGTCCACGCGTGATTCCGCCCGCACCGCCGCGCTCACCGGTCGCACTCTCCGCCGATCATGTTCACGAAGTCGAAGGTCGGGATCACGTCCGCGAGCATCGCCCCCTTCAGCATGAGCGAAATGGGCTGCGTGTTCAACAGGCTGGGGGGCCGACAGCGGACCTTGTAGGGAACCGCCGAGCCGTCGGAGACGAGGTAGAAGCCGAGCTCGCCGTTCGCGGACTCGATCGCGAAGTAGGCCTCGCCCGCGGGCACGCGGGGGCCTTCGGTCACCGCCTTGAACTGCTGGATCAGCTCCTCCATGTGGTTGAAGACGCGCCCCTTGGCCGGCCAGCGCACGCGCGGGTCGTCCACGTTCACGGGGCCGGGCCCGAGGCTCTCGAGCCGCACCAGGCACTGCTCCACGATGCGCAGGCTCTGCTGCATCTCCTCCACGCACACGAGGTAGCGGTCGTAGTTGTCGCCCACCTCGCCGATGGGGACGTCGAAGTCGATCTGGTCGTAGGTGAGGTAGGGCTCCTGCTTGCGCAGGTCGAGGGGCACGCCCGCCGCCCGCAGGATCGGGCCGGTCACGGCGTAGGCGAGGCAGTGCTCCCGGGAGAGGAAGCCCGTGCCCTTCAGCCGATCCACGAAGATGCGGTTGCTGGTCACGACCTTGTCGAAGTCGGCCAGGAGCTGACGGATGCGCCGCACGTTCTCCCGGCAGGCCGCGCCGAACTCGGGGGGCAGGTCGTGCTTCACACCGCCGATCCGCACGTAGTTGGAGGTGACGCGCGCCCCGCACAGGATCTCCTGGAGGTCCCAGCAGAGCTCGCGCGCCTCGATCCCGTAGAGGAAGGGCGTCATGGCCTGGAGCTCGAGGCAGGCGGCGCCGCAGCGCGTCAGGTGGTCGCCGATCCGGGACAGCTCGCCCGCCATCACGCGCAGCCACTGGCAGCGCTCGGGGGTCTCGATCCCGAGGAGCTTCTCCACGGCCATGCAGTAGCCGATGTTCGCGAGGATCGCGGAGTTGTAGTTCAGGCGGTCGGTGTAGGGGATCGCCTGGTACCAGGTGCCGCTCTCGCACTCCTTCTCGAAGCCGCGGTGCAGGTAGCCGACCTGGACGTCGAGGTCCACGACGGTCTCGCCGTCGAGCTCGATCAGGAACTTGACGGTGCCGTGCATGGCGGGATGCGACGGCCCCATGTTGAGGATCTGGTGGTCGGTGTGGAGGTCGCGCTCCAGGTCCTCTTCGAGGGCGGCGCGGCGCTTGCGTTCGAGGGGGCTCGGCTGGGAGGCCATGGCTCAATTCCTCGGCCCGACGAGGGGTTGGCGCTTCTCCTTCGGGTAGTCCTTGCGCAGCGGATGACCGTCGAACCCCTCGTAGAGCAGGATCCGGCGCAGGTCGGGATGGCCCCGGAAGCGCACGCCGTAGAGGTCGAAGACCTCGCGCTCCATCCAGTTCGCCGAGGGGTAGACGCCCGCCACCGAGTCGATCTCGCAGAGCGGCTCGGGCACGCGCGCCTTCACGCGCACGCGGTGGTTGCGCTTCACGGAGTAGAGGTGATGGACCACCTCGAAGCGCGGCTCCTGACCGAGCCAGTCCACGCAGGTGAGATCCACGAGCATCTCGAAGTCGAGGCCGTCCGTGTCGCGCAGGCAGGTCATCACGCGTACGAGCTCGGCGGGATCGACGATCGCGGTGGCGTCGCCGTGGCGGACGTGGGTCTCGCGCACCGCGTCGGGCAGGGCCGCGAGGAGGCGCGCGAGCACGGGATGCCCGTGGTCTGCGCGTGCGCCGCCCGCTGCGTCCGCGCTCACGGCGCCTTCCCCGCGACGGGTGCGGCGGTCCGGTCGTACTCGGCGCGCAGGAAGCCGAGGCGGCGCTCGAGGAGCTTCTCGGGCACCAGGAGCTGGTCCTTCTTGAAGATCATCATGCGCCGCTCGTAGACGGAGATCTCCACCTCGCGGCTCATCACGATGGCCTCCTCGGGGCAGGCCTCCTCGCACAGGCCGCAGAACATGCAGCGCGACATGTCGATGTCGAACTCGACGGGGTAGCGCTCGATGCCCGCTCCCTCGAGCTCGCCCGGCACGATCGTGATGCAGTCCGTGGGGCACGCGAACTCGCACAGGCCGCACGCCACGCAGCGCGGCTGGCCGTTCTCGAGCTGGACCAGCACGGGCATGCCGCGGAAGGCGTCCGGGTAGTCGATGCGCTCCTCGGGGTACTGGACGACGAAGGTCTTCTTGTTCCCCGAGACGTACCCGAAGAGGTTCTTGAAGAAGTAGCCCGCGGTGATCCACAGGCCGCGCGCGATGGCGGGGAGGTAGAGGCGCTCCTGCCAGCCGAGCTTCTCCCGGCGCTTGACGGTGATCACCTTCCCCGGCATCGGGTCTGCAGTATAGGGACCCGGTCCACCCCGAGCGAGCGCGCGGAATCAGCCCAGACGCTCGGCGAACGCCCGGCCGACCGCGACGCGAGCGCGCCCCATGAGATCGGGCGGGGACGCGGCGCCGAGCTCGCGGGCCACGGACGTCATCGCGATCCCGTGCAGACCGCAGGGGACGATGGCCTCGAAGCCCGCGAGGTCGCACGCCACGTTCAGGGCGAAGCCGTGCCAGGTGACCCAGCCCCGCACGCCGATCCCGATGCAGGCGATCTTG
>DASRUS010000017.1:0-5147 GCA_035687825.1 Myxococcota bacterium
CCTCCGGCCACGCGCAGCAGACGGCGGCGGTCGAGCTCGTAGAAGCGCTCGCGCCCTGCCTTCTCCACGCGCACGAGGCCGGCCTCCTGGAGCACGCGCAGGTGGCGGGTCGTGGTGGGCCAGCTGCAGCCGAAGCGCCGCGCGATCTCTCCCGCGTTGACGTGGTCGCCGCGCGCGTGGAGCACGAGCAGGATCTGGCGGCGCGAAGGGTGGGCGAGGGCGTTGATGACGCGCTCGATCTCGGCGAGCTCGGCGATCCCGTCGCGCGCGCGCGTCACGCCGAGAACGTCACCCGCTCCACGTGGGGGAACTCCATGTTCGGCCGGCCGTCGCGCGCCTCGCACTGCGGGTCCATGCGCTCCCAGAGCGCGAGCACCTCGGGATGCTGGTGCGCCACCTCGACAGCCTTCGCGCTCTTCCACTCGAAGAGCTCGACGAGGAAGGGGCGTCCCTGCTCGTCGGCGCCCCGATAGACCGTCATCGGCTCGTCGGTCACCAGGCCGAGCTTGCGGAGCGTTGCGTCGTGCCGCCAGATGAGATCCAGGAGCGCCTTCTCCCGGCCGGGAATCACACGATAGAAGCAGAACACCGTCTCGGGGCCGTTCGTCGCCATGGGAGCCCTCCGTGAAGATTATTAGCATACTAGCTAATAATATACGACGGAATCAAGCGCTGCGAGAATCTTGGGTTTCCGGTTGAGATACGAGCCCTCAACCTACTGTTGCTCTTCTGGAAACGTAGGTGCGTCAGATCACTCCGCGTAGCCGAGGGCGCGGAGCTGCTCTCGGGTGGCTTCGTCGAGCTCGGGGGCCTCGCCGCCCACCGCGAGGGGCGCGTCGAGGGCGGGGAGGCCCAGGCTCGTGCGGACCTCTTGCATCCGTGCGCGCATGCGCCCGAGCTGAGCGGGCTGCTCGGTGGAGTGGTCGCGCGTCTCCCCCGGATCGGCGGCCAGGTCGTACAGGAAGGCTTCGCCCTTCGAGGTCTCGACGAGCTTGAGGGTCCCCTCGCGCAGCAGCCGATAGCGCCGGTCCGCCTGCATCTGCGGGTCGGCTCGCCGCTGGACCTCGCTGCCCATGGTCTCGACCCGGTGCAGCTCGGAGAGGATGGGGCCGCCGCCGTCGGCCGCCCCCGTCGCCAGCGGCGCCAGCGACCCCACCTGGAGCGTCGGGAGGGGGTCGATCCCGGCGAGATCGAGGATCGTCGCGAACGCTCCGACGGTGGAGACCGGTTGCGCGACGCGCACTCCCGCCGGAATCCGCGGCGGATGGCGGATCAGGAGCGGCACCCCGACCGACTGCTGGTACAGGGTGGGCCCGTGGCCGAAGAAGCCTTCGCGCTCGCCCAGGATCTCGCCGTGGTCCGCGAGCACGATCAGGATGCTGCGATCGAGCGTGCCGCGGGCGCGCAGCGCCTCCACGACGCGCTCCAGGAGCCGGCTCGTGTAGGCGACGCCCCCGTCGTACATGTCGCGCGCCGCGGGGCCCGCCTCCTCGGCGGATCGTCCCCGGCCGCCGAACTGCTGGCCCAGGAGATCGAGGCTGATCGAGCGCAGCTCGGCGTACGGGCGCTCCTGGAAGCGCCACAGGTACTCGTGTGGAAGCTGGTGGTACGGAAAGTGTGCCTCGATGAAGTTCAGGAACGCGAAGGCCGGCGGCGCCGAGGCGGGCCGCTCGCGCGCCCACGCCTCGAAGTGCGACGCCACCACGCCGCCGCCCTTGTCGCTCTCCTGGAGGCCCAGCCGGTCGAGCAGGCGGTGGACGAAGCTGAAGCCGAGGCCCGGACCGCGCCCGTCGCGCCACGATCCGTCCTGCCAGGCGAAGCCGCGCGTGAGCCCGAGGCCGTCGCTGATCCAGGCGTTGGAGGTGAAGCAGAAGGTCTCGTAGCCGTGGTGCGCGAGGACCTCGGCCAGCGTGGGGAAGCGTCCGTCGAGGAAGCGATGCTCGCCGTGGGCCCCGTGGCTCGACGGGTAGCGGCCCGTGAAGAGCGACGCGTGGGACGGGAGCGACCACGTGGAAGGCGAGGTGGCGTCGAGGAAGAGCGCACCTTCGCGCGCGAGGGCGTCGAACTCCGGCGAGGTCGGGCGCTCGTAGCCGTACGCGGAGACGCTCCCGGCCCGCACCGTGTCGAGGACCACGAGCACGACGTCGGGCGCGCCGGGCCGCGCCGGGGGCAGCGCGGCGCGGGGCGGCTCGGGGGGCGTGGTCGCGCGCAGGTAGAGCTGCGGCGCCGCGGTCGCGGCGGCGAGGGCGGCGACGCCGATCGCCCAGGGCAGCAGCGGCCGCCGGCGGGCCAGCCACAGGCCGAGGAGTACGAGGAGCGCTCCCACGGCGGGGGGCAGCAGCTCGAGCCGCGCGAAGATCGGCGAGTCCACCGCCACCCAGCGCTCGAGCCCCCACCAGGCGAAGCCGAGCACGACCACGTGGAGCAGGGCGCCGGCTCGCACGCGAAGCAGGGGCGCCGCGGCCAGGCCGAGGAGCGCGCCGAGCAGCATCTGGAGCGCAGCCACCCGCAGGGAGAAGAGCGGCCCCGGCCCGAAGCGTCGCTCCACGAAGGGAATCAGGTTGAGGGCCATCTCGACCGTGGCCGCCGCCAGTCCGAAGGCCACGCCGGCCGTGAGCGCGCGCCGAAGCGTCGTCATGAACGATCCCCCTCCCTTCCGAGCGTCACAGGAGCGAGAGCTGGCGTGGCCGGTCCAGCGCCTCGTCGAAGTCCCGACCGAGGACCGCGAGGATGCTCTCCGCCACCGGGCGGAGAACGTGGTCCACGTAGTGGGCGCGGTCGATGCCCTCCGGGAGGGCGCCCCCGGCGCCCACCGGCTCGGGCCCGGCGGCGGTCATGGCGTAGCGCACGACGGAGCCCGGGGCGGCGCCCGCCTTGCGCGCGGCCTGCACGTGGGGTGGGGTCGTGGCGGTGTAACCCTCGAGCGAACCCTTGCGCAGGCGCTTCGCGTAGACGAGCTCCGCGTCGAGCTCGCCCGCGAGCACGCGCGCCGCGACCTCGCGCACGAACGGCACGACCTCCTCGTCCCGGAACAGGCGCTCCAGCATCCCCGTCTGGAGCCGCCGCGCCACGGCCGGCCAGTCGCGGCGCACGGATTCGAGCCCGACCAGCTCGAGGCGCCCCGCGACCCAGCCGGCGTAGCGCTTCTTGCTCCCGCTCGCGCCGCCGCGCACCCGCGGCAGGAACCAGCGCTCGTAGACCGTCTCGAGCTCGAGCTCGAGGCGCGGCTCGACGCGGTACGCGCGCCGGATGCGCTCGGCGATGCGCGCCTCCACCGACGCGCGCAGGCGGAGCGCGGCCTCGCGCGCGCCCTCGAGCGGGAGCGCGGCGTCGAGACGCACGAAGACCGAGTCGGTATCGCCGTAGAGGACCTCGACGCCCTCCTCGACCAGCGCATCCCGGGTCCAGTGCAGCGTCTGCTGCCCGAACCCGGTGATCGCGTTCGCGACGTCGGGGTCGAAGAAGCGGCAGGTCGGCGCGGCGAGCACTCCGAAGAGCGCGTTCAGCATGATCTTGATCGCCTGCTCCGCGTGGCGGTCGCCGCGGGCCTTCGCCCGCGCCCGGCTCGCCATGAATCGCTCGATCACGTCGGGCAGGATCGCGGTGCGCCGGTCGAAGCACGCGCCGTTCGGCGCCACGATCGGGTCCTCGCCGGCGCGCGCGTGGGCGAGGGGGTCGAGGTGGAAGGTCCGCATCAGGCTCGGGTACAGGCTCTTGAAGTCGAAGACCGCGACGTTCGCGAAGAGGCCGGGGCGCGGGTCGAGGACGGCTCCGCCCTGCACGGGCGCCGCCTCGCGGTCCCGGGCCACGCTCGGAGCGACGAAGCCGCGCGCGCGAAGCTCCGGCAGGTAGACGAGATCGAAGCACGCGATGCTCGCCCCCACGCGGTCGAGCTGCATGCCCGTGAGGCGGCTCCGCTCGAGGGCGAGCTCGAGGAGCCCCTCGCGCTGCAAGATCTGGAGCACGAGCCGCGCGTCCTCGAGGTTGTAGGCGGCGAGCGCCGCGGGGTCCTCGCGGTGCAGTCGCTCGATCTCCGCGGGGGCGTCGGGGAGGTCGGCCGCGAGGAGCTTGCCCCGCCCGAGGATCGCGCGCGCCACGGTCTCGAGCCGGTAGTCCACGAGGCGGAGCGCGTCGCGCACGAGGGGGATGGCGTCGAGGACGATCCGTCCGGGGATCTCGGCCCGCGTCTGACGCTCGAAGCCGCGATCCTGACGGAAGACGACGCCGCCCGGGACGCGTCCGAGGCCGAAGGGGAGGCCGAGCTCGCGCCCGCGCCGCTCGAGGACCCGGAGGTCGAAGTCCACGACGTTCCAGCCCGTGAGGACGTCGGGGTCGAGCTCGCGCACGCGCGCGTGCAGCGCGCGCAGCAGCGCGCGCTCGTCGGGGAACGAGCGCGCGCCGGGCACGCTCCGCTCCGAGACGAGGTACACCTCCTCCACGTCACAGCCGGCGAGCGCGAGGGAGAAGATCCGGCTCGCGTCGCGCGAGGTCTCGAGGTCGAGGGAGAGCGTGCGGAGGGGAACCCGCACGTCCGCCGCCGCGAGCACGGGATCGCGGAAGCGCAGCAGCCCCGGCCGGATCTCCTGCGCCTCGCCCTCGAGCGTCACGCCTCCGCGCAGGCCCCGGTCCAGGAGGAACCGGTACGCGAAGCGGACGTCGGCCTCGTAGGTAGGGGCGCCGCGCGCCTCGAGACGCTGCCGCAGCGGGGGCACGTCGCCGGGCAGGGGGACGACGACGCGCGCCACCGCGTCGCCGGCGAGGGTCGCGAGGGGGCTCGGCTCGACGCGCGCCCCCGCTTCGCCGCCCAGCGCCGCGGCGCAGTCCGCGCGCACGAAGAAGTAAGGCTCCGCGCGTGCGTCCTCCACCAGAAAGGCCGCGCCGCTCTCCAGGCGGCCGAAGAGCTGCACCACGGCGCGCCCGTCGCGGACGCGGGTCAGCGGTTGGAGGATCCAGCCCCGGTGCATGCCATCCACGGTAGCGTCGCGGGACGCCGGGTTCCCTCGCTCCTTCGCTTCCGGCGCACGGGCACCGAGCTCGGCGCGGGCTGGGTTGCGCGCCGTCAGAGGCGTCGCTCGGGGACCCCCCGCTCCGGCTCGCGTACGCCGTGCTCGTCGCTCTCGCCGCGTGTGCCACGCCTGCGGCGCCGC
>DASRUS010000018.1:0-4004 GCA_035687825.1 Myxococcota bacterium
CGCGCGACCGCTCAAGCGCGTGATCCAGCGCCTGCTGCAGGACCCGCTGGCGGTCCGCATCCTGGAGGGCGAGTTCCCCGAGGGCTCGAAGATCGTCGTGGACGCGCGGCTGTCGGGGGATGCGCTGGAGTTCCGGAAGGCCTGAGCGAGGTGGGGGCTACGAACGTGGGCCCGAGGCCGGGGGGTCGCCGCTCATGGCTCGGCCGCCAACTCGTTTTACTCCGCTCGCCTGCGGCTCGCTGCGCAGCCGTGCTCGAGACTCTGAGAACATCTTCGACGGGTACGATCGCCGAGTTCGCCGGTGAGCAGGTCCAACCCTCACCAGCACGGCCTTGCCTGCGTCTCCCTGGCGCGCGTCCACTCCCTCGGCCTCGGCCCTGCGATGCAGCTCGATGAGCGATGCTGTCTTTCGATCGGGGACGGTCTTCAGCTCGACGGCAGATGCTGGTATAGATCCCCGTCGCGGAAGCCAAGGCGGCGCCAGTACTCGCGCGTCCCGACCGCTGAGATGACGGCGAGGGTCGCGTGGCGCGCGGCGGCGGCGCGCTCGCGGGCGGCGGACACGAGGGCGCGGCCGAGGCCGCGGTGCTGGGGCGCGCCGGGCACGCGCTCGCCGATCCCCGCCACCCCGCCGTAGACGTGGAGCTCGCGGATCACGGCGCTCGTCCCGAGCTCCGCCACGAAGGAGGCGTGCGCCGGGAGCGAGAGGCGGAGGAAGGCCAGCAGGCGATCTTCGGGCGTCAGCATCTCGAGAAAGCGCTCGCGCCCGACGGAGGTCGCGTACTCCGTCTCGCGGAGCGCGACGCGAGCCGGATCCCAGGCACCGCGCCCGATCTCCCGGGCGCGGATCTCGACGAGGGGCACGCCGCGCGACCGGAGGTCCGCCTCCGCGATCTCGCGGAAGTTCGTGCGCTTGTTGCCCACCACGATGTCGGGGGACGGGATGTCGCGCACCACGCGGCTGAGCCGGCACCAGCGCGGCGTGCGGCGCATGCACTCCGTGACGACGCGCAGGAGCTCGGCGTCGTCGTACGGACGCCAGGCGCCCGTGCGGTGGTGCTCCACGAGCTCGGCGCTCTCCACGAGACTCGTGGGGTAGAGCTTGAGCTCGTCGGGCCGGAAGTCGCGGTCCGCGAAGAGACGTGCGAAGTCGTCGAGGTCGCTCTCGGGCGTGGCGCCGAGCAGGTTCGGCATCCAGTGCGCCTGGATCTTCATGCCCGCGGCGCGGAGGTGCCGGAGCGCGTCGCGGGTGGCGGCCACGTCGTGGCCGCGCCGGTTCGCGAGGAGCACCGCGTCGTGCAGACTCTGGATCCCCACCTGGATCTTCGTCGCGCCGAGCCGGCGCAGACGCACCACCTCCGCCTCGTCGAGCGCGTCGGGCCGCGTCTCCAGGGAGAGGCCCACGCAGCGCACGCGCGCAGCCTCGTTGCGGCGCTGTGCCCCCATCAGGTCCTCGAAGCTCGCCGCTTCCCGCACCGCGCGCCGCTCGCGCAGGTAGCGCGCCACCGTGCGGTCGTAGCTCCCACGCGCCACGGCCGGAAGCGAGGAGAAGTCGTCGGGCTCCTCCTCGATCGACCCGCGCCCATCGCGCCCCTCGCCGAAGTCGCTGAGCGCCTGGAGGGCGCGCGTCACGAACCAGACCCGGTACGCCTCCGGGTAGTGCGACCACGTGCCGCCCAGCACGATCAGCTCCGCCTTGTCGCAGCGGTGGCCCATGCGTCGGTAGGCGTCGAGCCGCGACCACGTCTGGGCGTACGGGTCGAAGCGGTGCGCCGTCGCGCGCTGCGCGCCGGGCTCGGCGGCGAGATAGCTCTTCGGCATGCGCGCGTCGCTGGGACAGAAGACGCAGCGCCCCGGGCAGGGGTGCGGGCGCGTGAGCACGGTCACGGGGACGACCCCGCTCTGCGTGCGCGTGGGGCAGGTTCGAAGCTTCTCGACGAGCGACTCCGCATCGCCCGGGAGCGCGCCCGCCCGCGCGAGGTGCAGCGTCGCGGCGACGATCTCGGTCCGGGCGAAGAGACCGCGGCCGTCCTTGGGATGGCGGCGCAGGATCCGGTCGAGGGCCCCTGCGTCGAGCGCCTCGCTCGCCTGGATCTCGGTTATGATCGCGCCGAGCTCGCGGAGGTGCGGCGCCGGGTCGAAGCGGAATCGCGAGTTCCTCATGCCCGGGCCCATCCCCCGGAGCCGGTCCCATGGATCGAGAGACCGTCCTCCAGCTGAACGCGATCAACCGCGCATTCTATCGAAGCGCGGCGACCGGGTTCAGCGCGAGCCGGAGCCGACCCTGGCCGGGCTTCGAGCGGGTGGCGCGCCGCATGGCCGCGCAGGCCGACGCCGGCGCCACACCGCGCTTCCTCGACGTGGGCTGCGGCAACGGCCGCTTCGCCGACGCCCTCCAGGACGAGCTCGACGTCCCCTTCCTCTACACGGGCGTGGAGGCGAGCCCCTTCCTGGTGGAGGAGGCGAAGCGTCGGCAGGGCGGGCGCGCGGGCTTCCGCTTCCTCGCCCACGACTTCGTGGTGGGCTCGCTCTCGGCGGTGCTGGGCGCCGCGCGCTTCACGGGCATCGCGCTCCTCGGGGCCCTCCACCACGTGCCGGGCGCGGCGACGCGCCGGCGTCTGCTCGCGGAACTCGCGCAACAACTGGAGCCCGAGGGCGTGCTCGCCTTCTCGATCTGGCGCTTCGCCCACTTCGAGCGCTTCCGCCGCCGGGTGGTCCCGTGGGAAGCGTGGCTCACGCAGGGCGGCGCGCAGCTCGACCTCGCGCGCCTCGAGCCGGGGGACGTGCTGCTCCCCTTCGGCGCCGGGCAGACCCACCTGCGCTACTGCCACGCCCTCGACGAGGACGAGGCGCGCGCCCTCCTGGCCTCGCTGCCCCTCGAGCTCCTCGACTCCTTCGAATCGGACGGTGAATCCGGAGATCTGAACCGCTACCTGCTCCTTCAGCGCCCGCGCGGTTGATCGCCGGGGCGCGCCCCCTACCCTTGCGCGCGCCATGCCTTCGCGGGTCCCGCACGCGCCGCCGCGCACGCGACAGCTCGCGGGCCCGGCGGCCATCGAGGCCGCGCTCGCCTCGGGCGAGACCGTGCGAGTGCTCCTGGTGCGCGACGGCGAGCTTCCGCCGGACGCGGCGGCCGTCGTGGAGCGCGCCCGTGGAAAGGGCATCGAGGTGCGCGTCTCGAGCGCCGCGGCCCTGTGGCGCCTCTCGATGACGAAGCCCGCCTCGGACGTGCTCGCCCTCGTGGGCCGCGATCCCCGCGCGAGCCTCGACGAGACCCTCGCCGCGCCCGAGCCCGTGTGGCTCCTGGCGGGCATCGCCTATCCGGGCAACGCGGGCTTCGCGGTGCGCACCGCGGAGGTCTCCGGCGCCGCGGGCATCGTGATCGACGCCCGCTTCGACCGCCCCGCCCGCCGCGAAGCGGTGCGCGCCTCCATGCGCGCCGACTGGTTCATGCCCGTCTTCTTCGAGCGCGCGCTCCCGGTCGTCGAGCGGGCGCGCGCCGCAGGCCGGCGCATCCTCGCCATCGAGGACGTGGGCCAGCGCGCCCCCTGGGAGGTGGATCTCGTACGCCCCGCGCTCTTCGTGGTCGGCGGCGAACGCTACGGCATCGCGCCCGAGATCCTCGCCCGCTGCGACGAGGTGCTGCGCATCCCCACGGCGGGCTTCATCCCGTCCTACAACCTGCAAGCCGCCATGGCCGCCGTGGCGATCGAACGCCTGCGCCAGGAAACGCGTCGACGGAGGGCCGGTGCCGAGGGGGTCGATGCGAAGTAGAGCGCAGGCCGCCACGGGCCATTGCACGAGGTGAGGCATCTGCCCGGACGAGATGGTGTGCTGGCGCCCGTTCCGTTGGCGGCCGAAGCCATGAGCAGCGACCCCCTCGGCACCGGCCCGCGCCACCTCGATCCAGCGATCCCGGACGCTACCCGTGGATCTGCTCCGCGAGGTACCGCTCCTTCCCCACCTCCTCCACCAGATGGAGCTGCGCCTCGAGCCAGTCCACC
>DASRUS010000019.1:0-6081 GCA_035687825.1 Myxococcota bacterium
CGCACCGTGGCCGCGGGATGCCACGACAGGTTGAACGGGATCGTGAAGCTCGCGACGCTCGCCCAGGGGAGCTTGCGCCCCTCGATCTGCGTCGGGAACGGGCCGTTCGCAGGCGGCGGATCGTAGGGGAGCGTCGGCGTCACGAGGAGGTCGAAGCTCTCGAACACCTCGGCGCACCAGCGGCTCAGCTCTTCGCGGCGGCGCCGAAGGTTCGCGAAGCGGTCCGGGTTCATGAGCGCCCCGGCCTTCAGGCCCTGGAGGAACGTGCGGCCGAACTCGTGCTCGTGCTCCGCGAAGAGCGGCGCGAGCACGCCCAGCATCTCGAACGAGTTGCCGATCCCCCAGTCGCGGCCGAGCTCCGGCGGGCCCCCCTTCAGGAGCTCGACGCGATGGCCGAGCTCCTCGAACGCCCCGACCGCGTCGGAGACGACGTCGGCCACGTCGCTCTGCACCACGGCGTAGCCCAGGTCCTGCGAAAAGCCGATGCGCAGCCCGGCGGGCAGGCGGTCCAGCACCTCGCGGTACGAGAACCCCGGGTGGGGGAGGCTGTTCGGATCGAGGGGATGCGCGCCCACCACCGCATCGAGGTGCAGCGCCGCGTCCGCCACCGTGCGCGTGAGCGGACCGTGCCCCGAGGTGTCGAGCGTCACCCAGTGCTCGTCGGGGCCGTGCGGGATGCGCCCGTAGCTCGTCTTCAGGCCGAAGCAGCCGGTCATGGCGGCGGGGAGCCGCACCGATCCGCCGCCGTCGCTCGCCGTGGCCAGCGTCACGAGCCCCGCCGCGATGGCCGCGGAGGATCCGCCGCTCGAGCCGCCGGGCGTGCGCGCGAGGTCCCACGGGTTGCGCGACGCGCCGAAGATCAGGTTCTTCGAGATGGCCGTGTAGCCGAACTCGGGCGCGTTGGTCTTCCCCACCACGATGGCGCCCGCGGCGCGCAGGCGCTCCACCTGGATCGAGTCGCGCTTCGCGAGATGGTCCTTGAAGGGGACGGAGCCCTTCGTCGTGATCATGCCCGCGGCGTCTTCGAGGTCCTTCACGCCGAGGGGGATCCCCTCGAGGGCGCGGGCCTCGCCGCGCGCGATGCGCCGCTCCGCCTCCCGCGCCTCGTCGAGGAGCTGGTCGGCGTCCCGGAGCGCGACGAAGGCGACCAGCTTTTCGTTGACCGCCTCGATGCGGTCGAGGGTCGCCTGCATGAGCTCGACGGGGGAGAGCTCGCGCTTTGCCAGCGCGGCCGCGGTCTCGGTGAGCGGGCGGAAGAGCCAATCGGTCGCCAGGGTTGCCATGGAAGCCTCCGGTCCGGGGTGGGCCCAGCATACCTCGCGATCAGGCGAGGCGGCGGATCGCCTGCGCCTTCACCACCACGTGGACCGGCGCGCCGGCCTCGAGCCCGAGGTCGCGGGCCGCCCCCTCGGTGACCCTCGCGACGAGCGCTTCTCCCGCGTCGAGGTGCACGAGGACGTCGCCGCCGCGCGTCTCGAGCCGGGCCACGCGCGCGGGCAGCACGTTGCGCGCCGAGAGGCGCCCCGGCTCGCCCACGGCGAGGAGCAGGTCCTCGGCGCGCACGCCCAGGCGCACGCGCTCGCCCGGCGCGAGGGAGCCCCGGACGACGAGGCGCAGCCCGCGCGCGGTCTCGACCTCGGCGCCGCCGTCGCGCGCCGCCGTCGCACGCGCCTCGATCACGTTCTCCAGGCCGAGCGCCTCGGAGAGCGGCAGCACCGCGCGGCTCCAGAGCACCTCGCGGGGCGCGCCCGTCGCGACGACGCTTCCCTTGTCCAGCACGATCGCGATCTCGCCCAGCACGATGGCCTCGTCGGGGTCGTGCGTGATGACGAGCATGGGCAGACCGAGCTCGTCGCGCACGCGCAGCAGGAAGGGCAACACACGGGCGCGTAGAGGCAGGTCGAGGGAGGCGAGGGGCTCGTCGAGGAGCAGCGCGCGCGGATCCGACGCGAGCGCCCGCGCCAGGGCCACGCGCTGGCGCTCGCCGCCGGAGAGCTCGCGCACCGAGCGCTGGAGGAGGCCGCCGAGCTCGAGCACCTCCACCGCCCGGCGGAGCTGCGCGCCGTCGCCCCCGGCCCGGGCGAGGCCGAGGCGCAGGTTCCCCTCCACGCGGAGGTGGGGGAAGAGCGCGGACTCCTGCGGGACCCAGCCGAGGCGCCGCTCGTGCACGGGCACGCGCACGCCCCGCCCGGGATCCTCGAGCAGCTCGCCCGCGAGCTCGACGTGCGCCTCCGCGTCGCGGTGGAGGCCGAGCACCGTCTCGAGGAAGAGCGTCTTCCCGGCGCCGCTCGGACCGAAGAGCACCGCCACCCGCTCGCTCCAGCCGACGTCCACGTCGAGAGTGAAGCCGGAGCGTCGGAGCCGCGCGCGGATCCGGGTCGCGCCCGCACTCACGCTCGGCCCCGACGTAGCCAGCCCTCGGCGGCGAGCATCGCAACGAGCGCGAGCGCGAACGAGGCGATGCAGAGCGCGAGGGCGGCGCGGTAGTCGCCGAGCTGCACGCGGGAGTAGATCCCGAGCGCGAGCGTCTCGGTGCGACCCGGGATGATCCCCGCGACGATGGCCGTGGCGCCGAACTCGCCGAGGGCGCGGGTGAAGGCGAGGAGTGCGCCGTACAGGACGCCGCGCCTCGCGAGCGGCAGGCTCACGCGCAGGAAGCTCCGGGCGGGGCCGAGGCCGAGGGAGCGCGCCACCTGCTCGTAGCGCGGATCCACCTCGGCGAAGGCCTGCTCGCAGCCGCGCACGAGCAGGGGGAAGCAGACCGCGACCGCCGCCGCGACGGCGCCCCACCAGGTGAAGGCGATCGGCCAGTCGAGCGCGCTAACCGCGAGGAGGATCGCGAGGCCAACGGCGACCGGCGGGAGCACCATCGGAAGCGCGACGAGCGCCTGGACCAGGGCCTTGCCTCGGAAGCTTCGCCGCGCGAGGGCAAAGCCGAGGAGCACGGCGACCGGGAGCAGGAGGAGCGTCGCGACCGCGGCCACGCGCAGGGTGAGCGCCGTGATCGCGAGGAGCGGCGTCTCGCTCACGGCGCAGCACGGAAGCCCGCGGCCTCGAGGATCGCCGCGCCCGGACCGCGCACGAAGTCGAGGAAGGCTCGGGCGCCGGGGCCGGCGCGGTGCGTGAGCGCTCCCACGTACCGGATGCGCGGCTGCTCGGCGTCGGGGATGTCGAACGCGACCCTCGCTCGCTTCGCAACCCGGGCGTCGGTGGCGTACACGATCGCGGCGTCGGCCTGGCCGAGCTCCACGGCGGCGAGCGTCGCGGGCGCATTCGCCGTGACGACGATGCGGTCCGCGAGGTCAGCGAGGATCCCGCGCCGCGCGAGCCACTCGCGGGCGTAGTGCCCGAGGGGAACGCCCTCGCCCGGGAGGGCGAGTCGCCGGAGCGCCGGCTGCACGAGATCGCGCGGCTCGGCGAGGCGAAGCTCGGCCGTGTCGGGGCGCACGACCACGAGCCGGTTCCCGGCGAAGGGGACGACGCTGCCTTCGAGGAGGAGGCCCTTCGATGCGAGCCGCGCCACGCTCTCCTCGTCGGCGGCGAGGAAGACCTCGACCGGGGCACCGGCCTCGATCTGGGAGGCGAGCTCGTTCGACGCCCCGAACGCGAGCAGGAGCTTCGCTCCGGGGTGCTCCGCCTCGAAGCGGCGGACGATCTCCGTCGAGGGCGCGCGCAGGCTCGCCGCCACCGAAGCCACGACCTCCTCTGCCCGGGCTCCCTGGAGCAGCGCGAGCCACGCGAGCGGCAGGATCCCGAGTGTCCTCACGCGTCCTCCTGGCAGGTCCCCCGCCTCCCATGGTACTCATTGGGTGGGACCCGAGGGGGGAGCGAGTGAAGATCCTGCTCGTCGCCGTCGGCTCGGTGATCGCGCTCGTCGTGTTCGGCTCGATGGCGGTGGACGAGGGCGAGATCGTGACCCTCACCACGCAGGACGGCGGCGGCGCCACCTACGACACCCAGCTCTGGGTGGTCGAGCTCGACGGCCGACTCTACCTGCGCTCCGCGTCGCCCGACAACGGCTGGCTCCAGCGCCTGCGCGAGCGACCCGAGGTGGTCCTGGGGCGCGACGAAGAGAAGCTCGCGTTCCGCGCCGTTCCCCTGGACGGCGGCGAGACCGCCGCCGCGGTGAACCGCGCGATGGCGGCGAAGTACGGCGCCACGGATCGCTTCTACTCGCGCCTCTTCCCGCGCGAGCGAGCGGTGGTGGTGCGGCTCGAGCCCGTCGAGGCATCGGGCGCGCTGGCGGGCGACCACGCCGGCGCGCGGGCGCCCGCCACCCCCTGAGGCCCGCGCGCGCTCAGGCGAGGAACGCGCGCTCGAGATCCGCGAGGACCGCTTCCTCCTCGGCGGAGACGCGACTCCCGAGGCCGAGGATTCCGCCCGCGGCCTCCGCCACCCGCCGCGCGCGGCCCACGATGTTGGCGCGCAGCCGTCGGCGCTCGTCGCGCGAGAGCTCCCCGCACGCGGCGGCGATGAACTCGCGCCAGATCGAGGTCAGATCCGACGGGGGGCGGTCCTCGAGCCACAGGCGCAGCAGGCCGTGGCTCGGGCTCTCCACGCCGATGCCCGTGGACTCCGCACCCGCGAGCACGGCCTCCCGCTCGCGCGCCTCGAGCTTCCCGTCGGCCCACGCCACCTCGACGAGGGGGAGGAGTGTCAGGGCCGGCAGCGTCTCGGCGCGGATGCCGAGGCCCGCGAGCCGCGCGAGGAGCGCGGGGTCCTCGAGGCCCGAAGCCTCCGCGATCGCCTGGGCGGCGGCCGCCTCGCTGCGGCGCAGCTCGCGCCACGGATCGGAGTCGCTGCGGTAGAAGGCCCCCTCGAGCGCGCGGCCGCGCTCGTCGAGATCCTCGCGTGAACCCTTCGGCATGGCGGACCTCCTCCGGCGCCCGAGTGTATGGCCTCGCGCTCGACCTTACGAACCCGCGCAGCTAGCCTACCGACACGTCGCGACCCGGAGGCCTCGTGAGCAATCCCGCGCTTCCCTCCCTGGATCCCGAGTTCTTCTCCCGTCTCCTCGAGTCGTTCCCCATGCCGAAGAGCGTCGGCGAGATGCGCGCGCTCCTCGACAACTTCGCCGGGATGCTGAACGCGGGCCCCCCGACGCTGGCCGCCCTACACGAGAAGGTGACGATCCGCGAGGTGGAAGGCCGCGGCGTCCACGCCGACGTCGTGGTCCCGGCGGGTGGCGGCCCGCACCCCGTGCTCGTCTACCTCCACGGCGGCGGCTGGGTCTCCGGGAGCCCGCGCACGCACCGCAAGCTCGCGCACCGCTTCGCCGAGGCGGGCTTCCTCGTCGTGAACGTGGACTATCGCCTGGCGCCCGAGCATCCCTTCCCCGCCGGCTTGGAGGACTGCGTCGCCGCGGTGCGCTGGGCGGCGCGCGAGGCCGAGCGCTTCGGCGGCGACCCCGGGCGCCTCGCGATCGGCGGCGACTCCGCGGGCGGAAACCTCTCCGCGGCGACGGCGATCGCGCTCGCGCGCGACGGCTCGGTGCCGCGCATCGGCGCCGCCCTCCTCCTCTACGGCGTCTTCGACTTCGCGACGATCCGCGACGGCTTGGATCGGGACGAGCGCTTCGCCGAGATCGGGCGCGGCATGCTGGATCTCATGGTGGACTCGTACCTGGGCGCAAACGCGCCGCACGCGCTGCTGCGCGATCCGCGCGTGAGCCCGCTCCACGCGGCGGAGCACCTGCCGCCGAGCTTCGTCTTGGTGGGCGGCGCCGATCCGCTGCTCGGCCAGGCGCAGCGCCTGGCAGACGCCCTCGGGCGCGCCGGCGTCGCGCACGAGCACGTGCTCGTGGAGGGGATGCCGCACGGCTTCGCGCAGATGGAGTTCTTCCCCCAGGCGCGGCAGACCATCGACCGCATGGTCGAGTTCCTGCGCAAGCACCTGCGGGTGGAGTGAGAGGCACGCGCCAGACGGCGTCCGCGCCCGCTCCGTCGGTCGCGCGAGAGACGGTCGAGTTGCGCATCGACTCCCTCGCCGCGGGCGGCGACGGAGTGGCCCGCGCTCCCGACGGCCGCGCGGTCTTCGTGCCCGGGACCGCACCGGGCGACCGGGTCCGCGTGCGGCTCGTGG
>DASRUS010000020.1:0-6631 GCA_035687825.1 Myxococcota bacterium
ACGAGCTCGGCGGACTCCTTCTTGGAGAACCCCACGCGCTCGTAGATCTGCTCGACGATCTCCGCCTTGGTCATGTGGTCCCCCCCTGGGCACGAAGAGTGGCGCCGAAGCGCTCGCGGAGCATGCGCACGAGACCCTCCACGCCCTTCGTCACCTCTTCGTCGGTGAGCGTGCGATCGCCGCGCTGATAGCAGAGACGGAAGGCGAGGCTGATCTTACCCTCTGGAACGCCCGGACCGCCGTAGCGATCGAAGAGATCCACCGAGGCGAGCTCGTCCCCGCCGGAGCGACGCAGGGCCGCGAGGATCTCCCCCGCCCGGGCGCCCGCGTCCACCACCACGGCGATGTCGCGGCGGACCCGCGGGTAGGGCGAGACCTCGCGGTAGCGCGCGGGGCGCCGCGGCAGCGCGACGAGACGCTCGAGGTCGAGCTCGAGCACGACCGCCGGGAGATCGATCTCGAAGCGCGAGGCGACTTCGGGGTGAAGCCCCCCCAGGCTGCCGACGACCTCCTCCGCCACGAGGAGCTCGGCGGCGGCGCCCGGATGGAGCCACGGCTCGCCCGTCCCCGGCCGCACCTCGAGCGTTCCCCGGCCGAGGGCCGCGAGCAGGCGCTGCGCGGCGCCCCGGGCCCGGAAGAAGAGCGGCGGTCCGTTCGCCTCCCACGGGCTCCGGGGGTCGCCCTCCGTGAAGACGGCCGCGAGGGCGAGGCGCTCCTCCGGCAGCTCCCCCGTCCGCGTCGCGCGGAACACGCGGCTCACCTCGAAGAGCGCCAGCCGGTCTTTCTCGCGCTTCAGGTTCTCGCGCGCCACGCGCAGGAGCGAGGGCACGAGGGTCGAGCGGAGCTGCGCCTCGCTCTCCACGAAGGGGTTCACCACGCGCGGCGTCGCGCGGCGTGGATCGTCTTCGGCTAGCTGGAGGGCGTCGAGATCGCGCGCGTCGAGGAAGGGAAGCATCACGAGCTCGACCGCGCCTTCCGCCCGCAGCGCATCGCGGGCGGTCTCGGCCAGGGACCAGGACTCCGGCAGGCGCCCGGGCACGAGCGGGCCGCGCGGGATCGTCGCCGCGATGCGCGCGTAGCCGTGCACGCGCGCGACCTCCTCGATCAGGTCCTCGGGGATCGCGAGGTCGTTCCGCCAGCTCGGGATGCGACACGCGAGCGCGCCGCCCTGCGCGTTCGACTCGACCCCCACGCGCGCAAGGCTGGCGGCGATCTCCGCCTCGCCGAGCGACGTTCCGAGCAGGCGGTTCACGCGCGCGGGCTCGAGGCGGACCTCGGCGCAGCGCTCGGGGGGGCGCCCCTTCGCCTCCACGACGCCCGCCGACACCTCGCCGCCCGCGAGCTCCGCCAGCAGCCGGGCGGCCCGGTCCGCGGCGCGGCGTACGCCCTCGGGGTCCACGCCCCGCTCGAAGCGCAGCGACGCCTCGCTGAAGACGCCGAGGCGCCGACCCGTGTGGCGCACGCGCGCGGGGTCGAAGTGAGCGCTCTCCAGCAGCACGTCCCGCGTCGTCTCCGACACCTCGGTGTTCGCGCCGCCCAGCACGCCCGCGATCGCGACGGCGCGCTCGGCGTCGGCGATCACGAGGTCGCGCGCCCCGAGCTTGCGCTCGTGCCCGTCGAGGGTCGTGATCGCGTCGCCTGCTGCGGCGCGGCGCACCTTCACCACGCCGCCGCGCAGCTTCGCGAGATCGAAGGCGTGGAGCGGCTGGCCGAGCTCGAGCAGGACCAGGTTCGTCACGTCCACGATCACGTTCTTGGCGCGCAGCCCCGCCGACTCGAGCTTCGCGCGCAGCCAGTCCGGCGAGGGCCCGACGCGCACGCCGCGCACCACGCGACCCACGTACGCGTGGCAGCCCTCGGCATCCTCGATCGCGATCCGCACGTCCTGCGCGGCGCGGCGCTTCCCCTCGCTGGGCTCGCACGCGGGCAGGCGGGGCTCGCCGCCGAAGTGCGTGCGCACCTCGCGCGCGAGTCCCAGGAGCGAGAGGCAGTCGCCGCGGTTCGGGAGGATCGCCACCTCGAGCACCACGTCGCCCGCGCGGAGCCAGCGCTCGAGGGGCGCTCCCACGGGCGCGGCGGGGTCGAGGACGAGGATCCCGGCCTGCTCCTCGCCGAGCCCGAGCTCCTGCGCCGAGCAGAGCATGCCGTGCGACTCGACCCCGCGGATCCGCGCGCGCTCGAGGCGCCGCCCGTCCGGGAGGCGCGTGCCGGGCTTTGCCACCGCAACCTTCTGGCCCGCGGCCACGTTCGGCGCGCCGCACACGATCTCCAGCGCCTCGCCCTCGCCCGCGTCCACGCGGCACAGCGAGAGGCGGTCCGCGTTCGGGTGGGGCTTCTTCTCGAGCACGAGGCCCACGCGCAGGCCCGAGAGGTCGGGCCCCGTGCGCTCGACGCCCTCCACCTCGAGGCCCGCCAGGGTGAAGGCCTCGGCGAGGGCCTCGGGGTCGGGCAGGTCGATCCATTCCGCGAGCCAGCCGAGCGGGACGCGCATCAGAGCTGCTCCAGGACGCGCACGTCGCCGTCGTACAGGAGGCGGATCTGGGGGATCCCGTGGCGGTCCATCGCCGCGCGCTCGAGGCCCATGCCGAAGGCGAATCCCTGCCAGCGCGCGGCGTCCACGCCGCAGTGGCGCAGCACCTCGGGGTGGATCATCCCGCAGCCGCCCCACTCGATCCAGCCGCGCTGGGAGCAGGTGGCGCAGCCCGCGCCCCGGCAGAACGGGCAGCGGAAGTCCATCTCCGCCGAGGGCTCGGTGAAGGGGAAGTAGCTCGCCCGGAAGCGCAGCTCGGCGTCGTCTCCGAACAGGTGGCGCGCGAACGAGTAGAGGATGCCCTTCAGGTCGCCGAAGCTGATCGCCTCGTCCACCGCGAAGCCTTCCACCTGCTGGAACATCGGATAGTTGCGCGGCCCCATGTCACGCCGGTAGACGCGGCCGAGCGCGATGAAGCGAAAGGGCGGCGTGCGTCCGCTCATGGCGCGGATCTGCACGGACGACGTGTGCGTCCGGAGCAGCGTGCCCCCCTCCACCCAGAAGGTGTCCTGCATGTCGCGCGCGGGGTGGTCGCGGGGCATGTTCAGCGCGTCGAAGTTGTTCCACTCGGTTTCGACCTCGGGGCCCTCCTCGAGGGAGAAGCCCAGGCGCGCGAAGAAGCCGGCCACGTCGCGCGCGACTCTGGTCACGGGGTGCAGGTGGCCGAGCGGCGGGCCCGCCCCCGGCAGCGTCACGTCGAGGCGCTCCGCTTCGAGGGCGCGGGCGTGCCCGGCGCGCTCGAGGTCGGCGCGGCGTTCCGCCGCCCGCGCCTCGATGCGCTGCTTGGCGGCGTTCGCGGCCTCGCCCACGCGCGCCCGCTCCTCGGGGGCGAGCGCACCGATCCCGCGCAGGACCCCCGAGAGCGCGCCCTTGCGCCCCAGGTAGCGCGCGCGCACCTCGGTGAGCGCCTGCAACGTGGGCGCGCGTTCGATCGCTTCGCGCGCCTCCGCCTCGAGGTCTTCGAGCTCGTGGCCGTGCGCGCCCACGCGCGGCCCGCTCAGGCCGCCTGGCCCTTGGCGAGCTCGGCGAGCCGCGCGAAGGCCTGGGGATCGGACACCGCGACGTCGGCGAGGTTCTTGCGGTCCACCTCGACGCCCGCGGCCGTGAGCCCCGCGATCAGCCGGCTGTAGGACAGCCCGTGCTCGCGGGCCGCGGCGTTGATGCGTACGATCCACAGGCGCCGGAACTCGCGCTTGCGCTGCTTGCGGTCGCGATAGGCGAAGCGCAGGCCGCGCTCCACGGCCTCGCGCGCCACGCGCACCAGGCGCGAGCGCGCGCCGTAGTAGCCGCGGGCCGCCTCCAGGATCCTCTTGTGGCGCCGCCGCTTGGCGACGCCGCGCTTCACGCGGGGCATGCTCCCTCCCTGGTCCGCCTCCCCCTCACGAGTAGGGGAGCAGCAGTTCGATCTTCTTCGCGTCGCCGCTCGCGGCGTAGCCGGGCCGCCGGAGCTGACGCTTCCGCTTCGTCGTCTTCTTGGTGAGGATGTGGTTGCGGTTCGTGCGCCCGTGCTTCATGCGACCCGACGCGGTCTTCTTGAAGCGCTTCGCCGCCCCGCGGTGCGACTTCATCTTCGGCATCTCAGTCTCCTGCGGACGCCTGGGCATCCGCGCTCTCGGGCTGCTCTTCCGCCTTCGCGGGTTGCTCCTCCGCGTTCCCGGCCTGCTCCTCCACGGCGTGGGCCGCCGCCTCGGCGCGCACGGCCGCGGCCACCGCCTCGCGGTTGGGCACCAGGATCATCGACATGAAGCGCCCTTCCATGCGCGGCGGAGCCTCCATCGTGGCGAGCCCACCGAGCATCAGCTTCACCCTCTCCAACTGGTCGCGCCCCTTCTCGGAGTGCACGATCTCGCGGCCCCGGAACTGCACGGTCACCTTGACCTTGTCCCCCTCGATGAGGAAGCGGCGTGCGCTGCGCAGCTTGAATGCGAGGTCGTGCTGGTCCGTGCGCGGACGCACCTTGATCTCCTTCAGCGACGCGACGTGCCCCTTCCCCTTCTGCTTCCCGGCGGCCTTCTTCTTCTTCTGCTCGTACTTGTACTTCCCGTAGTCCATGATGCGGCAGACCGGCGGACTCGCGTTGGGCGAGACCTCGACGAGGTCGAGCCCCAGCTCCACGGCCCGCTGCCGGGCGTCGTCCGGGGTCATGATTCCGAGCTGCTCTCCTTCCGCGCCGATCACGCGGATCTCGCGGGCCCGGATGCGTTCGTTGATACGGGTCAGGTCCTTCTTGGGCTCGGCGATGCGTCGTTCCTCCTGCGGGTCGCCTCAGCGCCCGCGACGTTGGATCTCCTCGGTGAGGGACCCGACGAACGCCTCGAGGGCGATCGCCGGGCTCGCGCCCCGGGGCGCATGACGGCGGCGCGGGTTCACCGTGCCCTGCGCCGTCTCCTCGTCGCCCACCACGAGCATGACGGGGATCTTGTGCGTCTCGGCCTCGCGGATCTTGAAGCCGAGCTTCTCGTTGCGCTCGTCCACCTCCGCGCGCACGCCCGCGCGGGCGAGCGCCTCGCCCACGCGGCGCGCCCAGCCCAGGTGGCGCTCCGCCACCGGGAGCACCACCGCCTGCACGGGCGCGAGCCAGAGCGGGAAGTCGCCCGCGGTGTGCTCGAGGTAGATCGCGATGAAGCGCTCGAGGGAGCCGAGCACCGCGCGGTGCAACATGGCGGGCTGGTGCAGCTCGCCGTCGCGTCCCACGTAGCGCAGGCCGAAGCGGCCGGGCATGGCCATGTCGATCTGGAGCGTGGCGAGCGTCCAGGCGCGCCCCAGCACGTCCTCGAAGTCGAACTCCACCTTCGGCGCGTAGAAGGCCGCCTCGCCCCGCTTGATCCCGCAGCGATGGCCCGCGGCCTCCACCGCGTCCACCAGGGCGCGCTCCGCGCGGTCCCAGTCGGCGGGGTCGCCGATGAACTTCTCCGGCCGCGTGGAGACCGAGACCTTCACGCCCGAGAGGCCGAGGTCCTTGTAGACCTCGAGCGTCATCTCGAAGAAGCGCCGGATCTCGTCCGGCACCTGCTCGGGCTCGCAGTAGACGTGGGCGTCGTCCTGGGCGAGGGAGCGCACCCGGGACAGGCCGGTCAGCGTGCCGCTGCGCTCGTTGCGGTGCAGGCGGCTGAACTCGGCGAAGCGCAACGGGAGCTCGCGGTAGGAGCGCTTGCGCATCGAGAACAGCACGCAGTGACCCGGGCAGTTCATCGGCTTCACGCCGAGCTCCGCGCCCTCGTCGTCCTGGAGCAGGAACATGTCCTCCCGGAAGAGCGGCAGGTGCCCGGAACGATGGAAGAGCTCGCTCCGGAAGAGCTGCGGGGTCATCACCTCCTGGTACCCGAAGCGCGGGTAGAGCGAGCGCATGTACTCCACGAGCCCGTTGTAGAGGAGCATTCCCTTCGGGTGGTAGAAGGGCGAGCCCGGCGCGATCGCGTCCACGTGGAAGAGGTCGAGCTCGGCGCCGAGGCGGCGGTGGTCGCGGCGTTTCGCCTCCTCGACGCGGGCCAGGTGCGCGTCGAGCTCGGTCTTCGAGGCGAAGGCCGTGCCGTAGATGCGCTGGAGCATCGGGTTCTGCTCGTCGCCGCGCCAGTACGCGCCCGCCACCTCCAGGAGCTTCACGGCGCCGATCTGGTCGGTGCGCTGCACGTGCGGGCCGCGGCAGAGGTCCACGAAGCCGCCGTGGCGGAAGAGCGTGATCGCCTCACCCTCCGGGATGTCGTCCACGCGCGAGACCTTGAGCTCCTCGCCGAGGGAGGCGAACAGGCGCTTCGCCTCGTCGCGACTCACCACCTCGCGCTCGAAGGGGAGCTTCTCCGCCAGGATGCGTCGCATCTCGGCCTCGATCCTCTCCAGGTCCTCGGGCCCGAAGGGCCGCTCCGTCAGGAAGTCGTACTGGAACTTCTCGGTGTGGTCGCTGCGCCCGACATCAATCTGGACGGACGGGAAGAGACGCTTCACGGCGTCGGCCATCACGTGCTCGGCCGAATGGCGGATCACCTCGCCCGCCTGCGGATCGCGATCGGTCACGATCTCGAGCGCCGCGTCGTGCTCGAGGGCGGCGCGCAGGTCCACGAGGCGGCCGTCCACGCGCGCCGCGAGCGCAGCGCGCGCGAGCCC
>DASRUS010000021.1:0-6518 GCA_035687825.1 Myxococcota bacterium
GAGTCGTTCACGCCGGCCAGCAGCGTCACCTCGAAGAAGACGGGGCGGCGGCGCGTGACGTGCCTCGACTCGCGGAGCGCGCCGAGCAGCACGTCGAGGGGGAAGCGGCGGTTCAGCGGCACGAGCTCGTCCCGCAGGCGATCGTCCGAGGCATGGAGCGAGACCGCCAGGTTCACCTGCGTCTCCGCGAGGAGGGTCTCGAGCTTCGGCACGACCCCCACGGTGGAGACGGTGATGCGGCGCGGCGCCATCGCGAAGCCCTTCGGGTGCACGAAGATGCGGATCGCCTCCAGCACCGCGGGCAGGTTCAGGAGCGGCTCGCCCATCCCCATGAAGACCAGGTTCGTGATGCGCCGGCCGGGCTCGAGGGCCTCGCGCATGCGACACACCTGATCCACGATCTCCGCGGTGGTGAGGTTGCGCGTGAAGCCGAGCGCGCCCGTCGCGCAGAACGAGCACGCGAGCGGACAGCCGACCTGCGTGGAGACGCAGAGCGTCGTGCGGTCGTCTTCGGGGATGAGCACCGACTCCAGCACGGCGCCATCCCGGGCGACGAGCCGCCCCTTCAGGGTGCCGTCGGCCGAGCGCGCGAGCGCTTCGACCTCGAGGGCGCGCGTCTGGAACTCCGCGGCGAGGCGCTCGCGCAGCTCCAGCGCGAGGTCCGTCATGGCGCGCGGATCGTCCACGCCGCGCGCGTAGAGCCAGCCCGTGATCTGGCCCGCGCGCCAGCCCTCGACCCCGCGGCGCGCGAGCTCCTCGCGCAGGCGCTCCGGGGCGAAGTCCTTGAGATGGGGACGCGGATCGCGCAGCGCGGGCCCCGCGCCAGCGAGCGCGCGCTCCACGAAGTCCCCTGCCCCGGTCACGGCGCCGCCTCCGCCCTGCGACGGTACTCGAAGAAGTGGAGCGGCCGCCCCTCGGCGCGCCACTCGAGCTCGTAGGCGGTGGGCTTGCGCCCGGGAACTTCCGGCAGCCAGGGCGCGGGCGCGGCAAAATTCTGGAGCAGGGGCTCGCCCGCCAACACCGCGTCGATCGCCTCCGCGTACTCGACGTGGTCCGTCGCCGCGTGGAGCTCGCCGCCGGGGGCGAGGCGCAGGGCGAGGTCCCTCACGAGCTCGGGCTGGAGCAGGCGCCGCCGGTGATGGCGTTTCTTGGGCCACGGGTCCGGGAAGTTCACCCAGAACGCGCGCACGGATCCGCGCGCGAGGCACTCGCGCACCACGGGCTCCGCCCGCGCCTCCACCAGGCGGACGTTGCGCAGCGCGGTTCTCGCCAGGCGGCGCGCCATCTTGAGCACGCGCTTGTGCGAGACCTCCACGCCGACGTGGGCGACGCCCGGGGCCTGCGCCGCCAGCTCCATCAGGAACTCGCCGCGGCCGAAGCCGAGCTCCACGACCAGCGGAGCGCCGGCGCCGAGGTCGGGGGCGAAGATCGCGCCCGGCCCGCGCGTGCGGACCTCGTCCACGCCGACGCGCCAGTCGGGACCCGGAATGTCGTGCTTGAGGC
The DNA here is from genome assembly GCA_035687825.1 of Myxococcota bacterium. GTDB lineage: Bacteria > Myxococcota_A > UBA9160 > UBA9160 > DASRUS01 > DASRUS01. The sequence continues at coordinate 1,504 of DASRUS010000021.1, forward strand.
GCCGGGCCACGGCTCACCTCGCGAGGAGGCCGAGCAGCGCCGCGAGGCCCGGGAGCCGCGGCGCGCGCGGGTAGACCTCCACGAGCACGCGCTCGTCCGGCGCGAGACCGGCGCGGCGGCGAACCTCGGCGAGCGCCTCGAGCGGTCCGCCCAGGCGATCCACGAGGCCGAGGCGGGCGGCGCGCGCACCGCTGAAGACGCGCCCGCCCGCGACTTTCGCCACCGCCTCGCGCGAGAGGCTGCGCCCCTCGGCGACGCGCGCGAGGAACGTCTCGTACACCGACTCCATCTCGCGCCGCAGCGCGGAGCGCTCGCCGGGCGTGAAGCCGCGCGTCTCGGAGAGCATGCCCGCGCGCGCGCCGCGCTCGACGGCGTCGCGCGCGATCCCGAAGCGCTCGTAGAGGCCGGCGAGGTTCAGCTTGCCGCCCACCACGCCGATCGAGCCGGTGACGGTCGCGCTCTCCGCCAACACCGCGTCGGCGCCCGCGGCCAGGTAGTAACCACCCGACGCCGCCACCTCGCCCATGGAGACGACGACGGGCTTCTCCCGGCGCAGCCCGCGGAGCGCACGGTGCAGCAGGTCCGAAGCCAGGCCGTCGCCGCCGGGGCTCGCCACGCGCACCACCACGCCGCACACGCCGGGATCCCGGGAGAGGTGTTCGAGGAGCGCGCGGTACGAGTCGCACGCGATGCCGCGCAGCCCCGCGCCGCGGTGGATCGCGCCCTCCGCCACCACGTAGGCCACGCGGGGGAGGTCGCGCAGCCACGGCCGCCAGCCGGGATCCGAGGCGTGGAGCGCGAAGTAGACCGGCGCCTCCACGAAGCGCGTGCGGCGCGGCCCCGGCCGCTCCGGCGGCGGCACCCCGGCCAGCGCCTCCAGCGCGTGCTCGAGCTCGTCGGGGTAGAGGCAGCCGTCCGCGAGCCCGGCCTCCACGGCGGCGCGCGCCGGGTACGGGCCGCGGTCCGCGAGGCCGCGCACCGCGTCCGGCGCGAGCCCGCGGCCGGCCGCGATCGCGTCCACCAGGTCCGCGAAGCGATCCTCGAGGAGCGCTTCGAGCTGCTCGCGCTGCTCCGGCGACATGTCCCGGCGCACGAAGGTCTCCGCGGCGGTCTTGTACTCGCCGATGCGCACGACCTCCGGCCGGATCCCGAAGCCGTCCAGGAGGTCGGCGAGGTAGAGCCCCTCGAGGCGCAGGCCCACGAAGAAGACCGAGCCCGTCTCCGGGAGGAAGACGCGGGTGGCCGCGCTCGCGACCAGGAGCTCCTCGGCGCCGAGCGTCGCGCCCCACGCCACCACGGGCCGGCCCCGCTCGCGCACGTCGAGGACCGCGCGTCGCACCGCCAGGGCCTGGCTGAAGTCCCCGGGTCCGCCCGCGAGCTCGAGGAGCACGCCGTCCACGCGCGGATCGCGCGCGGCCGCGGCGAGCGTCGCGAGCACGTCGTAGAGGGACTGCAGTCCGTCGCGTCCGGGGAGCCAGGCGGGGCCGCGCTGCTCGCCGAGGCCGGGGCCGAGGCGCACGCGCAGCCAGAAGCCCCGGTCCCGGGGCAGCACCGCGCGCGCGATCGCGCGCCTCGCGGCGTGCGACGCGTTCGCGCCGAGGCGGCGCGCGAAGCCGAGGGGTCCGGCCATCAGCGGCTGCGCGTCCGGCGCCGGGACAGGTAGTCCACCATGAGGAACGACCCCAGCTGGGTCGGGCTCGTGAAGAACGCGCGACCCTTGTTGATCTGGGTCATGCGCTCGACGAAGCCCACCAGCTCCGGCGAGGTGTCGAGCATGAACGTGTTGATGGTGATCCCCTGGCGGGTCACGCGGCGCACGGTCTTGAGCGTCTCGGCCACCGCGTGGGGCGAGATGCCGCCGAAGCCCATGGGCCACTCCACGCGCAGCTCCTGGCCCACGAAGTACGCGGTGGGCTGGCCGTCGGTGATGACCAGCACCTGGGGGCTCGGGCTCGGGTGCTTCGCCACGAGCCGCTCCGCCACGAGGAGCCCATCCTGGAGGTTCGTGAACGGGTCGCCCATGTCCCAGCACACCTCGGGGAGCTCCTGCACGCGCAGCTCGCGCGCGCGGGTGGAGAAGCCCACCACGAAGAAGCGGTCGCGCGGGAAGCGCGTGCGGATCAGGTGGTCGAGCGCGAGGGCGACGCGCTTCGCTGCGGGGAAGCGCCCCGCCCAGGACATGGACCAGCTCATGTCGAGGAGGAGCACCGTCGTCGTCTGCGTCGCGTGATCGAGCTCGCGCACTTCGAAGTCCTCGACCGCGAGCCGGATGGGAAGCGCGTCGCCCGGGGCGCGTTCGGGATCCAGCGCGCGCCGCCGGAGGGCGCCGAGCAGCGTCTTCACCACGTCCACGTCGAGGGCGTCGCCGAACTCGAGGGGGCGCGTCTCGTCCGGGCGCGGCAGCGCCACCCCGCGCGCCGCGTTCTCGTGCTCCCCGACGCGGCCGCGGCGGAGCTTGCCGTAGACCGCGGCCAGGGCCTGGGCGCCGATGCGCCGGATCGCGCGGGGCGTGAGCTCGAGGGAGCCGTCGCGGTCGCGCGGGCTACCTGCGCGGCGCAGCGTGCCCTCGAGGTCGCGCAGCCACACGAGGGAGAGGCGCGCGTCCTCGCCCAGCAGCCGCTCGATCTCCTCGGGCGAGATGCGCTCGAGGTTTCCGCTGCGCAGGTCGCGAGCGAGCTTCTCCAGGGCCTCGACGCGCTCGCGGATCTCCTGGGCCTGCTCGTAGCCCGCGCGCTCGGGGCCGCGGAAGCGCTCGCCGCACCGGCGCAGGAACTCCTCCAGCGCGCGCAGGCGCTCGAGCTCGCCGAGCAGCTCCTGGAACGCCTCGCCGGCCTCCGCGTCCTCGAACTCCCAGTCGCGGAAGCGGGAGACGGCGTCGGAGAGCCGCGCGTCCTGCGCGTGGCGTCGCGCCAGGAACCCGTTCATGCGCTCCGACTCGAGCTTGTGCCCTGCGCGGAGCGCGCGCTCCTCCGCGTCGAGGATCTCGTCCAGGCGCCGGCGCAGGTCCTCGGTGGCATGGGAGAGGTCGAAGCGCTGCTGGAGCGACTCGAGCTCGCCGCGCAGCTCGTCCAGCAGCTCGTCCACGCCCATCACGCGCATCTCGAGCCCCGCGAGCTCGAAGCCGCCGCGACGCATCCACTCGAGCGCCTGCTCGGCGTCGAGGCCCTGCATGAGGAGGTCCGAGAGCGCGTCGAGGGCGCTCTCGGCATCGAGCGTGAACGCGGTCTGGGTTCCGTCCCAGCGGCTGTAGCGGTGGAGCCTCATGCGCGCGCGTAGTGCGCCTTCCCCTCGTGCGTCGTCTTGTTGAGGCGGTTCGAGAGATGCAGCCCCTCCAGCACGAACTCGATGGCCGACGCGAGGCGCGCGGGGGAATCGCCGCCCGCGAGGCGCGCCGCGGCCTCGCGCAGCCCCGGGATCTCGTCGAGCCCCTCCAGGTACGAACCGGCGGGCAGGTCCGCGGAGATCTCCACCTTCCAGCCCTGGTTGAACGACTCCACCACGCTGGCCACCCCCTCCAGCGGGACCAGCGCGTCGAACACGACGCGCGTGGCGCGGCGCACGAGGCCGCGCACCACGTCGAGCTCCGAGCGCTCGGCGCCGGCGTACTCGAGCTCGAGCTTGCCCGCGGTCCCGTGCTCGAGCGCCTCGAGGTCCGAGATGCGCGGCACGGCCTCGCCCTCCCCCCGCCGCAGCGCCCGGCGGATCGCGTTGGCCACGAGCGTCTCGTAGTTCGCGATGGAGAGGCGCACGGAGACGCCCGAGGTCTGGTTCACGTCGGGCGAGCTCCGCGCCTGGAAGGTCAGCTCCATGAGGAGCTCCTCCATGAAGGGCGGCACGTGCACGGCGATCCCCGGCGCCTCCGGGACCCGCGCCTCCTGGCGGACCACCGCGAGCTCGAGCTCGCGCGTCGGCGGGTAGTGCGTGCGGATCTGGGCGGCGTAGCGGTCCTTGAGCGGCGTGATGATGCGGCCGCGGCTCGTGTAGTCCTCGGGGTTCGCGCTCGCCACCACCAGCACGTCCAGCGGCAGCCGCACCCGATACCCCTTCAGCTGGACGTCGCGCTCCTGCATCACGTTGAAGAGGCCCACCTGCACCTTCTCGGTCAGGTCCGGCAGCTCGTTGATGCAGAAGATGCCGCGGTTCGTGCGCGGCAGGAGGCCGAAGTGCATGGTGAGCTCGTCGGAAAGCCGCCGGCCCTCGGCCACGCGCACCGGGTCCACGTCGCCGATCAGGTCCGCGATGGACACGTCCGGCGTCGCGAGCTTCTCCCCGTAGCGGTCGTCGCGGTGCACCCAGGCGATCTCGGTGTCCGCTCCGCGCTTCGCTTTGATCTCCCGGGCGAAGCGCGAAACGGGCTGGAAGGGGTCGTCGTGGATCTCGCTCCCCGCCACCTCGGGGATCCACTCGTCGAGGAGCCCGACGAGGGCGCGGATCATGCGCGACTTCGCCTGGCCCCGCTCGCCGAGGAAGATGAGGTCGTGGCCGCAGAGCAGCGCGTTCTCCACCGCCGGGATCACCGTGTCGTCGTAGCCGAGGATGCCGGGGAAGAGGGGCTGCCCCCCGCGCAGGCGCGCGAGCAGGTTCGCGCGCAGCTCGGCGCGCAGCCGGCGCGGGCGGTCGCCCCGAGCCTCGAGCTCGCCGAGCGTGCGCAGGGCCGGGGGAGCCGTCATGCCGAACCTCCTCGGGCGGGCGTCGCTGCGTCAGCGCTTCGAGCCGGACCCGCTCTCGCCCACCAGGAGCCGGATCCGCTGCTGGATGATCTCGAGCCGTCCGCCGTCGCTCACCTCGAGGTTCGGCGGGAGGTGGGCGGCGGCGATGCGCGCGCTGGTGGCCTGGATGCGGTCCTTCGGCGCGGGGTGGCTGGAGAGGAAGCTGGGCCCGCCCGCGCCGCCCTCCCGGGCCAGCGTGTCGAAGAAGCTCACGAGGCCGCGCGGGTCGTAGCCCGCGCGGGGCAGCACCTCCACGGCGAAGGCGTCGGCGTCCGCCTCGGCCTCGCGGCCGAAGGTGTTCAGGTA
>DASRUS010000022.1:0-3969 GCA_035687825.1 Myxococcota bacterium
CGGAGGAGCGAGCCGATCCGCCATGCCGGCGTAGAGGTAGAGCCGCTCCTGGGGCACGCGCGGTGCGAAGGCGAGGGGCGAGACCACGGTGAGCAGCCGCTCCACCCGCTCCCACTCGAAACCGAAGCGCTCCGCGGCGCGTAGCAGCAGAGGCGGCGCGTTCCAGCGCGCGAGGCCGAGGAAGCACGCGGCCGGGATCCCCGCCACCACGCAGTCGAGCTCCGGCTCGAGGGCGGCGAGGAGCCCGGTGGTGTAGCCGCCGAGGGAGACGCCGTACGCCGCGATCGAGGGCGCACCCTCGCGCCGCAGCCAGCGGATCACGCGGCGCGCGTCCCACACCGCCTGCGCCTGCGCGTGCACCGTGTCGAGGAAGTCGCCCGAGAGCCAGCCGTCGCCGCCGCGCCGTCCCACGCGGCGCGGTCCGTGGAACGGGAGCACGGGCACCGCGACGTTCAGGCCGAGCTCCTCGTGCAGCCACGCCACGCGGAAGCCCGTGAAGTCCACGGTGGGGTTGCCCATGCGGAAGCCCGGGATGCACACGACCCACGGCCGCTCGGGTCCGGGATGGCGCACGATCCAGGCGTGGGCGGTGCGATTCGCGTCGTACGAGAGCCAGCGCCGCCGGCCCGGCTCGCCCAGGTGCGGCTCGTAGCCGCTCTCGAAGGAGAGCTGCTCGAATGCGACGCCGCTCGCGCTCGAGGCCTGGAAGCGCGTGCGCTCGAGGGCGGGGGGCGTGCGGTGATAGAGCGCGGGCCGCGCCAGCCAGCCGCGCTTCGCGTACAGGCGCAGGGCGCTCCGCACCTCGTGCGCGATCCGATGGCGCTCCTGGCCCGCGATGAGCCGCAGCGTCACCACCTCGGTGGCGAAGAAGAACTCGTCGAGGGCGACCTTCATCGCGAGGCCGAGGCTCGCGCGCGGGCGCGGCAGCGCGGCGTCGGTGACCCGCCCCTGCTGGCTCCACCAGCGCAACGCCAGGAACCCGGGCAACGCGAGCGCCCGCAGCCCCAGCTCGACTCCGTCCCCCACGGTCCGGACCAACGCACCCCCCGTGCGCGCACCCGTCCGAGCATTCGAGCCCGGCGGGCTCCCGCTGCGTCTTCGGCTCGCTCCGGGGGGGACTTGAAGGGCGGAGCGGACTCACCTTCTTAGGCGAGTCGGTGGCGCTTCGCCAGGGGAGGCCGGCCGGCAGCCATGCTATGCAGGATCCCGGCGCTGCGTCGGGAGAAACCCCATGGCGACGACGGATCTGGAGGCGCGCCTGCGCGCTCTCGAGGCGAGGCTCGGGGTGCTCGAGGACGTGGAGGCGATCCGGCTTCTCAAGGCGCGCTACGGCGAGCTCGTGGACGGGCGCTACGCGGGCGGCGCTCCCCGCAGCCGGGCGGAGCTCGAGCGCATCGCCGGCGAGATCGCCGACCTCTTCACCGAAGACGCGCTCTGGGACGGAGGCGCGGCCCTCGGCGTCTGCCGGGGGCGCGCGGCGATCCAGGAGCGGTTCGCGGCGCCCACGCTCGCCTTCTCGTGGCACTACTTCGTGAAGCCGCAGATCGCGGTGGAGGGGGAGGCAGCGCGCGCCCGCTGGGATCTCCTCGCGCCCTGCACGAGCCGCGACGGGCGCGCGATGTGGATGGCGGGCGTCGAGGACGACGAGTACCGCAAGCTGGGCGGCCGCTGGCTCCACCAGCGGATGGCGCTGCGTGTCGTCTTCATGGCGCCGCACGACCGCGGCTGGGCGCCCAAGCCCGGACCGCCGTGACGCCGGCCGAGAAGGCTTTCGATCGGGGACGGTCTTTCGATTCCTCCGTCTCCGATAACGAAAGACCGTCCCCGATCGAAAGACCGTCCCTCCGTCACTCCCGCGTGTAGGCGCCGAGGCGCTCGAGGAAGGGCTCGATCTCCGAGGCGTCGCGCACGAAGCGGTCGAGGGCGAAGCTGGCGTGGGTCGCGCCCGCGACGCGAAGCCCCGCCAGCCGGTGCAGCGTGGCCTCCAGGTCGATCCCGCCGCTCGCACCGCGTACCGCGGGCGCCGGGGCGCGGACCCGAAGCTCCGCCGGGTCGCGGCCCGCGGCGCGCAGCGCGTCGTGCAGGCGACGCACGCCGTCCGCGAGCTCGGCCGGGCCCGCGCCGATGGGCATCCAGCCCGCGCCGAGCTCGGCGATGCGCCGCACGTTGCGCTCGCCGAGGGCGACGCCGAACCAGATCGGGATCCCGCCGGGCTGCACGGGACGCGGGAGCGACCAGAGCTCCTCGAAGCGCAGCGTGGGCGAGTCGAACGACGCGGGGCCTCCGCTCCAGAGCACGCGACACGCGCGCAGCGTGTCGTCCAGGCGCGCGGCGCGTCCCGCGAAGGGAACGCCCGCTCCCGCGAACTCCTCCGCCTGCCAGCCGATCCCCACGCCGAGGTCGAGCCGCCCCCGGGAGAGGACGTCGAGGGTGGCGAGCGTCTTCGCGAGGAGCAGCGCGGGACGCAATGGCGCGACCAGCACGGCCGTGGCGAGCCGGATCCGCCGCGTAGCGCTCGCCAGCGCGGCGAGCGTCACGAGCGGCTCCAGCCAGGGCTCGTCGTTCCGGTACGGGAAGCGCCCGTAGGGATAGCGGTCCGTGCGCGGGCCGATGGCGAGGTGGTCGGGCAGGGCGATCTGCGCGATCCCCGCGGCGTCGGCGCTGCGCGCCAGCTCGACGACGCGCGAGAGATCGTCGCCGAACAGGCGCGAGAGCCCCGACACGGTGACGGAGATTGCGATCCGCTCGGCCATCGAACCAGCTCCTCGGGTGCGAGGGGCGAGTATAATGCGGGCGTGCTCGCGTCCCGCGCGCTCGTCGCCGCCCTCTTCGCGCTCGTCGTCGCATCGCTGCTCCACAATCTCGGCGTCCGCAATCCCGATCCGGAGCGGGTCTCCCTGTACCAAGCGATTGCACCGCTCGTCGGCGCCGAGCCGGTGGGCTTCCTCTCGGCGCTCCCCGCCCGGCGCGCCGGCTACAGCCACAGCGCCCTGCGCTACGCTCTCGCGCCGCGCGCGGTGCCGTGGGAGGACGCGCGCCGGCCGAGGAGCTCGTGGATCGTGAGCGACCACGGCGGCGAGCTCCCGGGCTACGAGGTCGTCCGCTCCCTCGACCGCGATCTCGCGCTCCTGCGCCGGCGATGATCGGTCTCGCCGCGGGGTTCGTGGCCGCGCGCCGCCTGTGGCCCGGCCGCCCGGACGTCCTCGGCGCCACGCTCTGCCTCGCGAGCGCGTTCGGCTTCGTCTCGCTGATCCAATACGTGTGGCTCGTCGCGGGCAAGCCGGGTCTCGCCGCCCTCGTCGCCCTCGAGTGCGCCGCGCTCGGCGCAGCGCTCTCGATCCCGCGCGCGCGGGCGTCCGCCGCCGCTCCCGAGGGCGCTCCGCCGACGCCACGCGCGCTTCGCGTCCTCCTCGTCCTCGCGAGCACCGCCGCGGCGATCGCGATGGTCCACACGTTCCGGGCCTTTCCCCACGGCGCCTGGGACGCGGTCGATCTCTGGAACCTGCGCGCGGTGGGCTTCCTGCGCGGCGGCCTCGACGCGACGCTGGCTACGGCGCGGCACGCGGACTATCCGCTGCTGCTGCCGCTCGTGATCGCGCACGCGTGGGCCTGGACGGGGCAGCAGGAGATCGTGGCGATGGCCGTCGCCGTCGCCTTCGCCGCGTGCAGCGTCGGGATCCTCGGCGGGGCCACGGCGCGCTTCGGCGGGACGCGCGCTGCGGCGATCGTCACGATCGTGCTCCTCGCCTCACCCCTCTGGGCGTTCCAGGCCGCGTCGCAGCGCGCGGACGTACCGCTCTCGTGCTTCGTGCTCGGGACCGCGGCCGCCCTCGCGCTCCACGGTCGCAGGCGCGAGCCGCGGCTCCTCGTCCTCGCGGGCGTGCAGCTCGGCTGCGCCCTCTGGACGAAGAACGAGGGCAGCCTCTTCGCGGTGGCGGTGACGGGCGCGTGGCTCGTGACAGTGGACCG
>DASRUS010000023.1:0-11522 GCA_035687825.1 Myxococcota bacterium
GCAGTGGCTCCAGCAGGCCCCCTTCTGGCAGCCCATCGGGTTCATGTCGGGGATGCCGGGCTCGATGGCGGGGAGGCTGCCCGCCTGCTCCTCGCGCACGATCTTCCCGTCGCGCACGTAGACGCGCCACGGACAGCCGCCGGGATAGCAGTCCACGGCGTGGCTCCCCCAGCTCACGGAGTCCCAGCGCCAGCGCTTCCGATAGGCGTCCGCCCAGGCCGCGCTCGTCGTGCTCACGGGACCCCTCCTGCGCACTCGCACGCGCGAAGGCGTCCCGCCTTCGCGTGCGGTGGGCGCCATCGGTACCGCAGCGGCCCGAGCGCCGGTTATGACCGCAGTCATACGAGCGCCTCGCGGGCTGCCCTAGGCTCGCGCGCATGACGGCGGCGGCGGTGGTGGCGGTGGTGGGCCGCTCGGGCGCGGGCAAGACCTCCCTCCTCGAACGACTGCTTCCCGCGCTCGCCGCGCGGGGACTGCGCGTGGGCGCGGTGAAGCACGCCTCGCACGGATTCCTCGCCGACCGCCCGGGCAAGGACTCGCATCGGATCTACGAGTCGGGGGCGCGCGCGGTGGCGCTCGTCTCGTGCGAGCAGCTCGCCACCTTCACGCGCCTCGACGGCCCCAACGCCGACGAGCCGTCCCTCGCGGCGGCGCTGCGTGCGCTCCCGCCGGACCTCGACCTGGTCCTCGTCGAAGGATTCTCCTGGGAGCCGATCCCGCGCATCGTCGTGGCCCGCGCGGGCGAGGCTCCCGCTCGCGAGCACCTCGCTCGAGGCGAGACGCTCGCGATCCTGGAGGGCACTCCGTGTCCCGAACGGCGCTGCTCGGAATTTCCCGGTGCGCTCGTCGAGGAGCTCGCGCGCGCGATCCAGGCCCGGGTGGAAGCGGCGCCCCCGGGTGGTCGTGCGCGCGAGCCCTCGACGGCCGCAGACGAGAGCGCTTTCCCCTAGGCGAGGAGATCCCTGCCATGGACGCACCGTTCATCCAGGCCGACCTCGACGCCCTGCTCGATCCGGAAGGCCCCCCCTGGAGGCGGCTGCGTTCCGCCTCCCTCGCCCTCACGGGGACGCCCCTCGGTCTCCAGCCCACCGGCGCGATCCGCGTCGCGTGGACCGGCAAGCGGATCGGCGCCGTGGACCGCGTGGCGGTCACGGCCGTCCACCAGGGCGAGTTCCTCGCCTTCCGCCTCGAGTGGCGCGATCCCACCGAGAGCCGGGCGATTCTCGACACCCCCTCGTTTCCCGACGCCGCCGCGGTCCTGCTCCCCTCCACGCCCGGCTCGTCGGCCGTCACCATGGGCGCGCCGGGCGCCGCGGTGAACGCCTGGTACTGGCGCGCGGACGAGGAGCACGGACGCCACGTCGTGGCCGAGGGCATCGGGAGCTCGCGCACGCTCGATCTCGAGCTCGTGCGCGGCCGGGGCGTCTGGAAGGAGGGGAGCTGGCGCGTCGTCATCGCACGCTCGCTCCGCGTCGCCGGCGCGGAGCCCGTGGCGCAGCTCGCTCCGGGCGCGCGCACCGGCTTCGCGGTCGCCGTCTGGGAGGGCTCGAACGGCGAGCGCGCTGGGATCAAGGCCTTCTCGGGCGACTGGCGCGAGCTCCGGCTCGGCGGCCTGCCCTCGGCGGGGAGATGACCATGCCGGACGTCAAGCGTCAGCTCGCGATGGTGATGGACCTCAACAAGTGCATCGGCTGCCAGACCTGCACGATCGCCTGCAAGCGCCTGTGGACCCGCGACGAGGGCATGGACTACATGTGGTGGAACTCCGTGAACACCCAGCCCGGCCGCGGCACGCCGCGCGACTGGGAGCAGATGGGCGGCGGCTTCCGCGACGGCGTGGCGCAGGCGAGCCGCATCCCCACGCGGCGCGAGTTCGGCGAGGCATGGGAGTTCAACCACGAGGAGGTCTTCTTCGGCGGCAAGGGGAACGAAGAGCACCTGCGCGTCAAGGGCGAGGCTCCCGACTGGGGACCCAACTGGGACGAGGACCAGGGCGCGGGCGAGTATCCGAACGCGTACTACTTCTACCTGCCGCGCATCTGCAACCACTGCACGCATCCGGCCTGCCTCGAGGCGTGCCCGCGCCAGGCCATCGAGAAGCGCGCGGAGGACGGCATCGTCCTCATCAACGAGGATCGCTGCCGGGGCTACCGCTTCTGCATGGAGGCCTGCCCCTACAAGAAGATCTACTTCAACCACGTCCGTAAGCTCTCGCAGAAGTGCATCCTGTGCTTCCCGCGCGTGGAGCAGGGCGTGGCGCCCGCCTGCGCGCGGATGTGCCCGGGGCGCGTGCGCTTCGTCGGCTACCGCGACGACCCGAACGGCCCGATCTGGAAGCTCGTGGAGAAGTGGCAGGCGGCCCTGCCCCTGCATCCGGAGTACGGCACCGAGCCCAACGTCTTCTACGTGCCGCCCATCGCGCCGCCGCGCTTCGACGAGAACGGCGAGATCGACGAGACCCGGCCGCGCATCCCGGACGAATACCTGATCTCACTCTTCGGCCCGCGCGTGCTCGACGCCCTCGCGACGCTCAAGGGCGAGATGGCGAAGACGCGGGCGGGGCAGAAGTCCGAGCTCATGGACCTCCTGATCGCGTACCGCTGGAAGGACATGTTCGGCGGCTTCGACCGCGATCCCGCCACGATCGAGTGGCAGAAGACGTGAGCGGCGGTCTCCCCCTTCACCGGCGCGAGTTCCTGCAGGCCTCGGCCGTCGGGGCGGCAGCGCTCGGACTCGGGCTCCTGCGCCTGCGCCCGGCACCCGCGCAGCCAGCGATCCGATCCGGCGCGCCGCCCCCCTACGGCGATTGGCGCGACGTCTACCGCGAGCGCTGGGCGTGGGATCGCATCGTGCGCAGCACGCACTTCGTGAACTGCTGGTACCAGTCGCACTGCGCCTGGGACGTCTACGTGAAGGACGGTGTGGTGTGGCGCGAGGAGCAGGCCGCCGACTATCCCCAGATCCGCCCCGACGTCCCCGACTTCAACCCGCGCGGCTGCCAGAAGGGCGCCTGCTTCAGCGAGCGCATGTACGACGCGGCCCGCGTGAAGTACCCCCTGAAGCGCGCCGGGCCGCGCGGCTCGGGCCGCTGGAAGCGCGCGTCCTGGGACGAGGCGCTGGCCGAGATCGCGGATTCGCTCCTCGACGTGATCACGCAGGAGGGGAGCGACCGCGTCGTCTGGGACCTCGGCCCGCTCTACACCTTCGGCACCATGTCCGCGGCGCACCAGCGCCTGGCGCTGCTCCTCGACTCGACCACGCTCGACATGAACACGGAGATCGGCGACGGCCATCGCGGCGTCGCCGAGACCTTCGGGAAGATCGTCTTCGAGCGCTCCGCCGACGACTACTTCTTCTCGGACCTGATCCTCGTCTGGGGCGGGAACCCCGTTTACACGCAGATCCCGAACGCGCACTTCCTGCTCGAGGCGCGCTACAAGGGCGCCGAGCTCGTCTGCATCGCCCCCGACTACAGCGCCTCCGCCGTGCACGCGGACCTCTTCGTGCCCGTCGCCCCCGGCTGTGACGCCGCCCTCGCCCTCGGGATCGCGCACGTCCTCGTGGAGGAGGGACTCTTCGATCGCGAATTCGTCCGCGAGCAGACGGACCTCCCGCTCCTCGTGCGCGAGGACACGCGGCGCTTCCTGCGCGAGTCCGACCTCGAGGCGGGCGGCAGCGACGAGGTGCTCTACCTCCACGACCCCGGGCGGGGGATCGTCGCGGCGCCGCGCCGCAGCCTCGCCCTGGCGGGCCTGGAGCCCTCTCTCGAGGGCCGTTTCGAGGTGGCGCTCCGTGACGGGACCCGCGTCGGCGTGCGCCCCGTCTTCGCGCTGCTGCGCGAGCACATCGCCGGCTACCCGCCCGAGGCGGCGTCGCGCCTGTGCGGCACTCCGCCGAAGCTGCTGCGCGAGCTCGCCCACCGGATCGCCCGGGCCCGCTCCGCGTGCTCGGTCACGACGAGCAACTTCGGCAAGTACTACCACGGGAACCTGATCGAGCGCGCCATGGCGCTCGTCTTCGCGCTCGCCGGTCAGTTCGGGAAGAAGGGCAGCGGCTTCGTGGGCTTCCCGTTCCTCGTCCACGACGGCCTCGATCACCTGACCCTCGGCGCGCTGCCCCTCGCGCAGCGCCTCCTCCTCGCCGGGAGCTCGCTCGTGGACCACGCGCGCCTGCGCCTGGCGGGGTTCACCGAGGAGATGGCGGTCTACGAGCGCAACCGCGCCATGGCGGATGCCGGCACTTTCGCCTCCGGGGCCCTCTTCTGGTACGTGCACGGGGGCCTGCTGCACGCCAGCGAGAAGCTCGAGGAGTGGGACCCCTTCCTCCAGCGCCCCGTACGCGAGGTGCTGGAAGAGTCCCTCGCCAAGGGCTGGCAGCACGTGGCGCCGAAGCCGGGCGACGACCCCCGCGTGCTCTTCGTCTACGGGAGCAACCCGCTGCGGCGCGTCCGCTGCTATCCGCTGATCCTCGAGCACCTGTGGCCCAAGCTCCGCACGATCGTGACCCTCGACTGGCGTATGACCTCGACCGCGCTCCAGTCGGACTGGGTCCTCCCCGTCGCCGCCTGGTACGAGCGCACCGAGCACAAGTGGGTGACGCCGCTCATGCCCTTCGTACACGCCGGCCAGAAGATCACGAGCTACTACGAGGCGAAGTCGGACTGGGAGATCCTGGCGCGGCTCGCGCAGGCGGTGGCGGCGCGCGCGCAGGAGCGCGGCCTCGCGAGCTTCCGCGACCGCTGGGGGAACGAGCGGCGTCTCGACGAGGTGTACGAGCGCTTCTCCGAGGGCGGGCGCCTCGGGCCCACCGACGACGAGAAGGTCGCGCGCCTCCTCGTCGAGAACGCGAGCAACCTCGAGGGCGTTTCCTGGGACGAGCTCAAGACGCGCGGCTGGGCGCGCTTCACGGGCACGGGCGCGGCCGCGGTCTCCATCGGCAACGCCACGGAGATCCGCCCGGACGACACGATCACGCCGCTCACGAAGCACGTGATCGAGAAGGAGCCCTGGCCGACGCTCTCCCGGCGCATCCAGTTCTTCCTCGACCAGGACCTGTATCTCGAGATGGGAGAGCAGCTCCCCGTCCACAAGGATCCCCCCACCGCGGGCGGCCGCTACCCGCTCATGCTCACGGGCGGCCACACGCGCTGGTCGATCCACTCGGCCTGGCGCGACGACCGCCTCATGCTCCAGCAGCAACGCGGCCAGCCCGTCATGTACCTGAGCGCGGCGGACGCCCGGGCGCGGAACGTGCGCGACGGCGCGCGGGTGCGCGTGTGGAACGACCTCGCGGAGTTCTTCGTGATGGCCAAGGTCTCGCCCGCGCTGCGCCCGGGACAGCTCATCCTCTACCACGCCTGGGAGAACTTCCAGTTCGAGGGGGGAAAGGGCTTCCAGAACCTGATCCCGAGCCCGCTGAACCCCGTCGAGCTCGCGGGCGGGCAGTTCCACCTGCGGCCCATGTCGATCTGCCTGCAGCCGAGCCACACGGACCGCGACACGCGCGTCGAGGTGGCGCTCGCATGAGGCCGGAGGCGACGATCGTCCTCTCGCGGCGGAGCTTCCTGGCCGGCGCCGGAGCCGGCGGCGTGGCGCTCGCGCTCGGCCTCGCGCGCCTGAGCGTACGAGCCACGGCTCCCGGGACGCCGGGCGCAGCCGGCGCGAGCGCTCCGGTCTACGGCGACTTCCGCGACGTGTGGCGCGAACGCTGGCGCTGGGACCGGATCGCGCGCACCTCGCACGCCCGCGCCAACTGCATCTCCACGTGCTCGTGGAACGTCTTCGTGAAGGAGGGGATCGCCTGGCGCGAGGAGCAGAACGCCGTCTACGAGGCGTCCGAGCCCGGCGTCCCGGACTTCAACCCCCGCGGCTGCCAGAAGGGCGCCTGCTACACCCACCTGATGTACGAGCCCTCGCGCGTCGTGCACCCGCTGCGGCGCGTGGGGGAGCGCGGCTCGGGGCGCTGGAAGCGCGTCTCCTGGGACGACGCGCTCGGCGAGATCGCGGACCGGATGATCGACGCGGCGGTGGCCTCCGGCACCGGAGCCATCGTCTACGACCACGGCACCACGAACATCGACTTCGGCCCGGACACCGCGAGCGAGATGCGCCTGTTCGGCCTCATGAACGCGACGACGATCGACTCGTGGGCGGGCGTGGGCGACATGCCCTGGGGCGCGGTGCAGACCTGGGGCATGTACAACGTGGAGGGGACGTCGGACGACTGGTTCAAGTCGGACTGTATCGTCGTCTGGGTCGGGAACCCCGCCTACACCCGCATCCCCGAGTTCCACTTCATGCTCGAGGCGCGCTACCGCGGCGCGAAGCTCGTGGTGATCGCCCCGGACTACAACGCCACGGCCGTGCACGCCGACCTCTGGCTGAATCCCCGCGTGGGGACCGACGCGGCCCTCGCGCTCGCCATGGCGCAGGTGATCCTCGCGGCGGACCTCCACGACGCGGAGTACATCCGCGAGCAGACCGACCTGCCGATCCTCGTGCGCGACGACACCGCCCGCTACCTGCGTGGATCGGATCTCCGCGCGGGAGGCGGCGAGGGGCTCTTCTTCTGGGACGAGGTGCGGGGCGCGCTGGCGCGCGTGCCCGGCTGCGCCGGCCAGGGCGGGCGTTCCATCGCCTTGGGGCGCGTGCGCCCCGCCCTCGCGGGCCGCTTCGAGGTCGCGCTCGCCGACGGCTCGCGCGTGAGCGTGCGCCCGCTGCTGGAGCGCCTGCGCGAGCACCTGGACGCGCACTACACGCCCGAGCAGGCGGCGCGGGTCACGGGAGTGGCCGAGCGCAGCATCGAGCGGGCCGCCCGCGAGCTCGCCGCGGCGCGCACGGCGCTCATCTTCTCCTCGTGGGGCGCCTGCAAGCACTACCACAGCGACCTCGTGCAGCGCGCGAAGATCCTGCTCATGGCACTCACGGGGAACCAGGGCAAGAGCGGCGGCGGGCTGCGCGTCGCCTCCTGGTGGCCCGTGCAGGGCTTCGACGAGATGTTCCGGGACCTCGACGTGATCCCCTTCGGCCTGCGCATGCGCGCGCTCTGGCGCGGGCTCACGGGCCGCATGGGCTGGCGCGAGTTCGAAGACCTGCTGCAGGAGATCGGCACCTACCGTGGCAACGTCCCGCTCATGCCATTTCTCTACGAGCACGCGGGCTACTCGGAGATCTGGGACCGGACCGACTGGCAGGACCCGGCGCTCCCGCGCACGACCCGGGCGTACATGGACGAGGCGCTCGCGAAGGGCTGGATCCCCATCCGCCCCGCGCGCGGCGTGGACCCCAAGGTGTTCCTCTTCACCGGCGCGAACCCGCTGCGGCGCTGGCCCTCGCCCCAGACCGCGCTCGCACACCTGTGGCCGAAGCTCGACCTCGTCGTAGACGTGAACTTCAAGGTGGGAATCTCGGGGCTCTACGCCGACCTGGTGCTGCCCACCTCGGGCTACTACGAGCGCGACTCGCTCAAGTACTCCCAGGCCTACCTGCCCTATCTCGTGATCTGCGAGAAGGCCGTGGAGCCGCTCGGCGAGGCGAAGCCCGAGTGGGAGATGTTCGGCCTGCTCGCCCGGAAGATCCAGGAACGCGCGCGCGAGCGCGGCGTGGCGCGCGTGCGCGACGCGGTGGGCGCCGAGACGAACCTCTCCACGCTCTACGATCGCTGGAGCCGGAACGGGAAGTTCCGCCCGGAGGATCCGAAGAGCGTGCTCGACTTCATGCTGCGCCGCACGACCACGACGGGCGGGGCGGGGCTCGCCGCGGCCAGGCGCACGGGGATGCTCCCCATCGTGGAGGCGAAGGGCGGCCCCGAGGCCCTGTACGCGGTGGCGACCGACTACCGCCCGGGCCACACGCTGCATCCCCACGCGCGCTTCGTCGAGGGCAAGGAGGCGTGGCCGACCGTGACGGGCCGCCAGCAGTTCCTGATCGAGCATCCCTGGTACGAGGAGGCGGGCGAGGCGCTCCCGGTGCACAAGGAGCCGCCGCGCGCGGGCGGCGCGCACCCTCTGCGCCTCACGGGCGGTCACACGCGCTGGTCGATCCACGCGACCTGGCGCGACTCGACGCTGATGCTCCGCCTCCAGCGCGGAGGGCCTGTCGTGTGGGTCTCGAACGTCGACGCGAAGGCACGCGGGGTGCGCGAGGGCGACCGCGTGCGCGTGTGGAACGACCACGGAGGCTTCGAGGCGATCGCGAAGCTGTCGGGCGCCATCCAGCCCGGGCAGGTCGTGATCTACCACGCATGGGAGCCCTATCAGTTCAAGGGCTGGAAGGGACAGCAGGAGCCGGTGGTGGCGCCGATCAAGGCGCTCCACCTCGCGGGCGGCTACGGGCAGCTCCACTACCGGCAGATCTACGGAGCGCCGGGGCACGCGCCGCGCGCGCAGTGCGTGGAGCTCGAGCGGGTCGCGGAGGGAAGCACATGAGCTCCAGAGCCTTCGAATCGAGCGGCCGCGAGGCGGCCCTCGCCACGGCGCGCAGCCGCGCCTACGCGACCTTCGCGGGCTGCTTCGAGTATCCGGACGAGGAGCTCTGCGAGCTGGTGCGCGCGGGAGCGCTGGCTCGCACGCTGCGCGCCGGCCTCGCGGCCGTGGACGTCGGACTCGCCGACGATCTCGACGCGGCGGCGCTCTCGGACGCCGGGCAGGGCAACGCCCTCGCCGTCGAGTTCACGCGGCTCTTCGACGTCGGCGCCTCGGGGCCGCCGTGCCCGCTCTACGGCGGGACCTGGGGCGGCGCGCGCATGAAGACGATGGAGGAGACGGTCCGCTTCTACAACCACTTCGGCCTGACGCTCTCGGAGTCGCCCCGCGAGCTCCCGGACCACCTCACGACCGAGCTCGAGTTCCTCCACTTCCTGACCTTCCACGAAGCGGAAGCCCTCCAGTGCGGCGAGGACCCGGGCAGCTTCCGGCGGGCGGCGCGCGACTTCGTGGCGCGGCACCCGGGACGCTGGGTGCCGAAGCTGGGCCGGAAGCTCGCCGCCCAGGATCCCCTGCCCTTCTTCCGCGAGCTCGTGCGCCAGCTCGAGCGCTTCCTCACTCACGAGGAGCGCCACCTCATCGCGGTGGCGGGCACGCCTCCCCCCGACGCTGCGGCGCGCGCCTGACTCGCCTCGAGAAGACGTACTGCAACGGGTGACGGGGATCACGCCGCACCCGGCGCGGTCGCGAGGTGATCCCGACCACGGAAAGGCAGTGCGAAGCGGACGATGCGTCTCCCGGCAGCTGAGGAGGGAGACGCGATGGAAGGGTGGCAGCGGACGCTCGTCGTGATGGCGGTGTCGCTCGTGGGCGCGGTGGGGCCGGCGTGGGCCGGCAAGGGCATCTGGATCGGGGCGGAGCAGATCGCGGCGCTGCCCACGTCCGGTGCGGCGTGGGAGAGCCTGCTGGCCGAGGCCGACGAGCCGACGGGCACGCCGGACCTCTCGAACCAGGACGACGACGTGAACGTTCGCGTGCTCGCGAAGGCGCTCGTCTTCGCGCGCACGGGCAACGAGCGCTACCGCAGCGACGTGATCGACGCGTGCCGCCGTGCCATCGGCACCGAGGACGGAGGCCGCACCCTCGCCCTCGGGCGCGAGCTCGCGGCCTACGTGATCGCCGCCGACCTGGTGGGGCTCCCGCCCGACCTGGATGCGCCCTTCCGGAGCTGGCTCGGCTCGGTGCGCCACGAGAGCCTCGACGGGCGCACGCTGGTCTCGACCCACGAAGACCGCCCCAACAACTGGGGCACCCACGCGAGCGCGAGCCGGGCCGCGATCGCCGTCTACCTGGGCGATAGCGCGGACCTCCAGCGCGTGGCGAGCGTCTTCAAGGGCTGGCTCGGCGACCGCGCGGCGTACTCGGGCTTCGACTTCGGCGACCTCGACTGGCAGGCGAACCCGTCGCAGCCCGTCGGCGTGAACCCGAAGAGCGCGACGATCCAGGGACACCCCGTGGACGGCGTGCTGCCCGATGATCAGCGCCGGGGCGGCGGCTTCGCGTGGCCCCCGCCCGCGGAGAACTACGTGTGGGAGGCGCTCCAGGGGGCGCTCGCCACCGCGGTGATCCTCTCGCGCGCGGGCTACACGGACGTCTGGAGCTGGCAGGACCAGGCGCTGCTGCGCGCGGTGCGCTGGCTCCACGACCAGGCGCGCTTCCCCGCGGAGGGCGACGACACGTGGCTCCCGCACCTCGTGAACCATCACTACGGGACGTCGTTCCCCGCGCCGGTCCCCGCGCGACCCGGCAAGAACCTCGGCTGGACCGACTGGACCCACGGCCCCGGGGCGCCGCCGCCCTCGGGTACACCGCCCCCGGTCACGCCGCCCTCGGGTTCGCCCCCGGCGGCCCCGCCCGCGGCGCCGTCGGTCGTGTGGCCCGTGGCGCCCTGAACGCGCGATAGACTCGGGCTCCTGACGCAAGCCGTCGGGAGCCCGATGTCGCCCCTGCGCCGAGAAATCCGCAAGCTCGCCGCGCTCTCGGCGCCCGTCGCCGCGACGCAGCTCAGCCAGATGCTGCTCGGCTTCGTGGACACCGTGATGCTCGGCCGCGTGAGCGTCGAGGCGATCGCGGCGTCGGCCCTCGCGAACGTGTGGATCTTCGGCACTCTCATGTTCGCGAACGGGGTGCTGTTCGGGATCGACCCCGTCGTGGCCCAGGCCCACGGCGCCCGCGACGGCGCGCGCGCCGGGCTCGCCCTCCAGCGCGGGCTCGTGATGGGCGTGCTGCTGAGCCTGCCGGTCGTCGCGCTCTGGACCTGGACCGAGCGCTTCCTCGTGCTGGCGGGCCAGGACCCCGCGCTCGCGCGCGCGGCCCACGCCTACACCCTCGTGCAGATCCCGAGCGTGCCCTTCTTCCTCGCCTGGAGCGCGCTCCGCCAGTACCTCCAGGGGCGCGAGCTCATGCGCCCGGCGCTCTGGGTGATCCTCGTCGCGAACGTCGTGCACGTGTTCCTGAACTGGATCCTGATCTTCGGTCACTGGGGCTCGCCGGCGCTCGGCCTGGTCGGCGCCGGCATCGCGACCGCGCTCTCGCGCACCCTCTGCTTCGTGGGCCTCGCGGCGCTGATCCGCGGCTTCGCGCTCCACGAGGGCGCCTGGCTGCCCTGGAGCCGCGCCGCGTTCGACGGCCGCGGCCTCGCGCAGATCCTGACGCTCGGCGTCCCCGTGGCGATCCAGGTGTCCCTCGAGATGTGGGCGTTCTCGGCCGCCGCGCTCGTGGCGGGCCGCCTCGGCGCCACCGCCATCGCCGCGCACACGGTGACGCTCAACATGGCCGCCCTCGCCTTCATGCTCCCCCTCGGCATCTCCCAGGGCGCGATGACGCGGGTGGGGAACCTGATCGGCGCGGGCGAGCCGGGCCAGGCGCAGCGCGCGGCGTGGATCTCGCTCGCCATGGGCGCCGGCGTGATGACGGTCTCCGCCGCGGCCTTCGTGCTCTTCCGCCACTGGCTCCCGCGCATCTACACGCCGGACGCCGAGGTGATCGCGCTCTGCGCCGCGATCCTGCCCATCGCCGCGGCCTTCCAGATCTTCGACGG
>DASRUS010000024.1:0-12803 GCA_035687825.1 Myxococcota bacterium
GCGTACTGCTCCGGCGTGAGCTCGCGGCGCCACTCGTCGTCGGCCTTGCGGATGCGGTCGGTCATGGATCCTCCCCCGAGCGAGGCTAGCAGGATCGCTCGTGCTCGCGCGCCCGAACACCGTTCAGGCCAGATCCGGCCCGGCCCCTCCCGAGGAGTTGACTGGGATCGACGCGCGGGGTTACAAGGGTGGGCTGGGGTGTCGTTGCGGAGGAACACGCTGGATGGGCTGCCCGGCCTGCGGCAAGGCGAACCCCGCCGAGGCGCGCTTCTGCATGCAGTGCGGCGAGCCGCTCGGCCGCCGTTGCTCCCATTGCGGTGACGCGCTGCCCCTCGGAGCCGACGCCTGCCCCGGCTGCGGCCTTTCCTCCGAACGCGCGTCGCTCGTGGCGGACTGGGAGCCCCGCGCCTACACGCCGCGGCACCTCGTTCGCAAGATCCTCTCGTCACGCAGCGCGCTCGAGGGCGAACTCAAGCGCGTCACGGTCCTCTTCGTGGACGTGCAGGGGTCGGTGGAGCTCTCGAGCCGGGTGGACCCCGAGGAATGGCACCAGATCATCGACGGCTTCTTCCGGATCCTCACCGACGGAGTACACCGCTTCGAAGGCACGGTCAACCAGTACACGGGCGACGGGGTCATGGCGCTCTTCGGGGCCCCGATCGCCCACGAGGACCACGCCCAACGGGCGTGTCGCTCCGCCCTCCGTCTTCGCGAGGACCTCGCGCGTTACGCCGAAGAGCTGCGTCGCGCGCGCGGCCTCGATCTGTGCGTGCGCATGGGGCTCCACTCGGGTGAGGTCGTGATCGGGAAGATCGGCGACGATCTCCGCATGGACTACACCGCGCAGGGGCTCACGGTCGGGTTGGCGGCGCGCATGCAACAGATCGCCGGACCAGGGCAGATCTGCCTCACCGGCGAGGTGGCCGCCCAGGTGGCCGGCTACTTCGAGCTCGAGGATCGCGGCCGGCTTCCGATCAAGGGCGTCCCGGAGCCGGTCGCGATCTTCACGCTGCGCGGCGAGGGCGCGCTCCGGACGCGCTTCGAGGTGGCGCGGGAGCGAGGGTTGAGCAGGCTCGTGGGGCGGAGCGCCGAGCTCGCCGCGCTCGACGAGATCCTCGCCGCGGTGAGCGAGGGCCGGGGACGGGTGGTGGCCGTCGAGGGCGAGGCGGGCGTCGGCAAGAGCCGGCTCTGCTACGAGTTCGCCCAGCGTTGCCGGTCGCGAGGGATCGGGGTCATCGAAGCTCACGGCGGCTCTCACGGGCAGGCGATTCCCTTCCTCCTGATCCTCGATCTCATGCGCGACTACTTCGCGATCGGTGCCGGCGACGCAGCTCCCGAAGCCCAACGCAAGATCTCCGAGGCGCTCCTCTCGGTCGATGCAGAGCTCGGGGATCGCTTGCCCCTCGTGTTCGCGTTCCTGGGTGTCTCCGATGCCGAGCATCCCGAGCCGAGCATGGAGCCGGAGGCGCGACAGAGCCAGCTCTTCAACATCCTGCGTCGCGTGATCCGGCATCACGGCCGGGAAGGCTCTGGCGTGATCCTCCTCGACGACCTGCACCGGATCGACCGGGGCAGCCGAGCGTTCCTGGAGCAGATCGTGGAGGTGGTGACCGAGACGCGGATCCTCCTTCTGACGAACTTCCGACCGGAGTTCCGGGCGACCTGGCTCGAGGGCCCCTCCTGCGAGCGGATCCCCCTCGCGCCGCTCGATCTCCAGGCCGCGCGGGAGCTGATCGCGGAGCATCTCGGCGAGGACGCCTCGATCCGGGAGCTCTCCGAGAGGATCCGCGATCGCACCGGCGGGAACCCCTTCTTCATCGAAGAGCTGATCCGCTCCGTGGTCGAGTCGGGAGCCCTCGTCGGAGCGCGAGGAGCCCATCGCCTCGCGAGCTCCGCCGCGGAGCTCCGCATCCCGGACACCGTGCAGACGGTGCTCGCCGCGCGCATCGATCGGCTGCCCGGCCGCGAGAAATCCGTGCTGCAAGCCGCGGCCGTTCTCGGCAAGGTGTTCTCGAGATCTCTGGTGGAGCGCGTGGCCGAGCTCCCCGCGGACGAGGTCTCGGCCTCGCTGCGCGCGCTCGAGGAAGCCCAGTTCGTCCACAGGCGATCCTCCGATCCGGATGCGACGTACGTGTTCGTTCATCCTCTCACGCAGGAGGTCGCCTACGGGGCGCAGCTCGCCGGGGCGCGGCGGCGCCGGCACGCGCATGCGGCGCGCCTCCTCGCGGAGTCGGAGTCGAGGTTCGCGAGCGAGAAGACGGCGCTCGTCGCCCACCACTGGGAGTACGCCGGGGAGACGCTGCTTGCCGCCGACGCGGGAGCCCGGGCGGCTCGCTGGTCCGGTCGGAACGACCCGAGCCAGAGCTTTCGGCAATGGATGAAGGTACGCGAGCTGACAGAGTCACTGACGGAGTCTCCGGAGGCGCAGAAGCTGCTCGCGCGTGCGTGCGCGGGGATGCTGAATTTCGGCTGGCGGGAAGGGCTGTCGGAGGAGGCCGCGGCACGTCTCTTCTCCCAGGGGATCGAGCTGGCGCGTCGGAGCGGGGATTCGAGACGCCAGGCGATGCTGCTGTCGAGCTATGGTCGCATCCTGGGAACCATCGCGGATGCGGATGCCTATCTCGAGCACGCGCGGCAGGGGGCGCGCATCGCCCAGGGCGTCCCGGATGTCGCCCTCGGCATCCTGATCGATTCCACCGTCGCCCAGGCGTTGCGCCACGCCGGGCGGCTGCAGGAGTCATTGGCGCTCGTCGAGGAGGTCTCGGCGCGCGCGACGCGAGAGCCGGACGCCGAGACCTCCCGTCTCGGGTTCAGCCCGTACTTCTGGCTGCTCGGTCAGCGGGCGCAGACCCTGCTCTTGCTGGGTCGCCTTTCCGAGGCGCAGGCGGACCTCGAGCGGCTGACGGCGACCGCCACCGAGTGGCATCAGACGGACCTCCTCGAGCAGGCGCAGCGGGCAGCCGTCGAGCTCCACTGGCTGCGCGGTGATCCCGAGGCGGCTCTCGCCCAGGCGACCCGCACGGTGGAGCTCGCCGAGGAAGGAGGCAACCCCTACTCGATCCAGGGCGCGTACGAGGTCCTCGGGCTCGCCTACCTGACGGGAGGACGGTCCGGCGAGGCAGCGGGCGCGCTGGAAAGGGCCCTCGCGTGCGCGAGGGGCCGAAGGGTGGGCCTCGAGTTCGAGGGGGGCATGCTCGCGAAGCTGGCCGAGGCGCAGCGCATGGGCGGGGATCTCGAGGGCGCGCGCACGACCGCGGAGCTGGCTCGCGACGTCTCGCGCCGGCGTCGGACTCGCGTCCTCGAGTGCCAGGCGGAGCTCGTGCTCGGCAGGATCCTCCTGCGGTCACCCTCGGAACGGGCGTGGAGCGAGGGCGTCGCCGCCCTGCGACACGCGCTCGCACTCGTGGAACGGACGGGGGCCAGGGCTCTCGAGCCCTTCCTCCGCGTCGAGCTCGCCGAGGCTGCGCGCCTGTGCTGCGACGCGGGCGGCCTCGAGCGAGAGCTCCGGACGGCGCGTGAGCTCTTCGAAGAGATGGGTGCCACGCGACGCGCCGCAGCGCTCGCGACCGGGCTCGCACCCGGCGCTGCCTAGGTCGCCCGCGGTCGGGTCAGACGCCGAACGGAGGCGGCGGCGTCTTCGTCTTGAGCAGGATCGTGATCCCGCCGCGACTCCCCGGGATGGTCGGAGCTGGGCCGACCTCCCAGATCGTGAGCTCGTAGTCGGCGGCAGGCGCCCACGCCCACGAAACGGTGTACCGACTGGCTTTCGGTCTCGACAGGTTCTTGTAGATCGAGGCGCGAATCGCGTCCTTGATCGAATCAGGGATCGCCGCCAGGACCGCCTTGTCCTGGGGATTCTTGGTGATTCCGATCAACTCCGCCGAGCTGGGCAGATCCTTCCCCGGCTCGAAGTGCGTCTCGTCGATGGCTTCGATGTTGTCCGGGCCGAAGACGTTACTCGCGCGTGCGCCCATCGCTTGGAAGCTCGGCATCCGCATCCCCTTCGTGTCTCACCCACCCGAGCGGAGCCATTTCAACACAGCGGATCACATCGAGGCAATGGGAAACACACGGTCGGGTCGGAAGCCGGAACCGCGATCAGCCGGGCCCCGCTTGCCGCGGCGCGCCAAGCGGGGGCGTGCAGAGGCGGATCGTGATCGCACCGGGTTCACGTCCGTGCCCGGGCACTTCGAGGACGCTGAGCTCGGGGGCGTAGCCGGGCGTCCACGCCCAATGCACGGGAAGAGGCTCGAAGCGGTTCAGGTTCTCCCACAGGAGCGCCCGCAGGGTCACCTGGATCGAGAGGGGAAGGGATTGGATGGCTTCCATCTCCTCCACGGTGCGAGCCACACCGAGCTCGACCACGGCTCTGCACAGCGTTCTCTGTGGTCTCGGCTCGAAGAGCCGCGCGGCGCAGGGACGACCCCCGGACGAGAAAACGGCGTTCAGTCGTTCCGTGAGCGAGTGAAAGAGCACCGGATCCCTCCGCCGCGACGACCCTGGGAAGCTCGCCTCCCGGACGAGAATACATGGCTCTCGGGCCCCCTCCCGGGGCACCCCGACGCACCATCCCGTCGTGCTCGGGGGGCTCGAACGGTCGACGAAGTGGAAGCGGTCCGAGGGCAGGGGCGACACCGTTCACCTCCGATCCGGGGCGCCGCGCGCGGCCAGCGACGAGCGGATCACGACCCGGAACCCCTCGAACGTCGGGGGGACCCGCCCGCGCACCTCGTGCGCGGGGCGCGAGGCGAGCACCAGGATGCACGGCTCGCCGTCGCTCTCTCCCTGCGCGACCCCTTCGACGCCCTCGAGCTCGAGCCACACGGCGGCCTTCGCGATCGCCCCACCGAGCGTGGTCATGCGTGCCTCGTATGCGTGGGTCCGGAGCCATCGCGAGGGGAAGAGCTCCGGTCCGTGGAGTTGGTTCGCCATACGAGTGCAGGCTAGACCCGCGCGAGCCGCTGCGAAGTGAAGACGTTCACACGCGGGAGCGCGCGCGCTGCACGCCGTTCAGCGCCCTCGCCGGGAGACTCGGACCGCGCGACCGGTTATCCTGCCGCGCCGTGCGCACGCTCCGCTGGATCGCACTCGTCGTTCTCGCCCTCGCCCTCCTCGTCGTCGCGGGGGAGCGCTCCGGCGACCAGCCTCCGCGAGACGCGGTGGCCGCCGCGGAGCGCGAGCTCGGGATCGACCTCGAAGAGCGGCGCGTGGACGTGGGCGAGGTCGAGCTCCACGTGGTGCTGGCGGGGCCCGAGGGCGGCCCGCCCGTCGTCCTCCTCCACGGTTTTCCCGAGTTCTGGTACGCGTGGTTCCGGCAGATGGGAGCGCTCGCGGCGGCGGGCTTCCGCGTGATCGCGCCGGACCAGCGCGGCTACGGCGGCTCGTCGAAGCCGCGGGAGGTCGAGAGCTATCGGGTGGACCACCTCGCCGACGATGTGGCGGGTCTCGTCGCGGCGCTCGGCTACGAGACCGCGTTCGTCGCCGGGCACGACTGGGGCGGCGGCGTGGCGTGGCAGCTCGCGCTCCGGCACCCCGACCGCGTGCGCAAGCTCGCGGTCTTCGACACGCCGCACCCGCGCGCCGGCCGCGACGCCGAGTCGGAGGAGGAGACCGTCTCCTGGTACCGGACCTTCTTCCAGATCCCGTGGCTACCGGAGTGGGCGGCGCGCCTCGCGAACTGGCGCGTGCTGGCGCGCTCCCTGCGCGACGGCGCGGCGCCGGGCGCCTTTCCCGACGAGAAGCTCGACCTCTACCGCTCCGCGTGGGACCAGGACGGCGCGTTCTCCACGATGGTGAACTGGTATCGCGCCGGGTTCCGCCATCCCGAGGCGTTCGAGGACGGGCGCGTCGGCGTCCCGACCCTCGTCGTCGTCGCCCGCGACGACGCGTTCATCCCCTCGGATCTCACGCGCGCGAGCCTCGACTACCTCGACCAGGGCCGCCTGGTGGAGCTCGGCACCGGCACGCACTGGGTGCTCCAGGAGGAGCCCGAGCTCACGAGCCGCATCCTGATCGGGTTCTTCGCGGAGTAGCTCGGTCAGCTACGGCCGGTGCTTCCCGGATCCTCGTGCGAGAGGCCGTACCCGGCCAGGTCCTCTGCCGAGGCGACCTGCGTTCCCGACGCGCTCTCGGGCGTGTCGCGCTGGGCGCGGGCCTCGCGCTTGTGAGCGGCCTTCTCGGCCTTCTTCTGTTCGCGCTGACGCTTGAACAGCGACGCCTTGTTCCTACGGGCCATGGCTCCCTCCGTGCTCCGTTCGCATCGGGTCCAGGACGAGACGGGTTGGCTCGGCGTCCAGTCGCTGAAACTCGAGGGTGGAGCGAAACGGGGGCTCGACCGGCGATACGACGCCATCGAGGCCTGCGTAGGCTAGGCAAAGCGCGCGAGCCGCGCAACCACCTCCCTTCGCGCCCCGTCCGCTCGTGGCAGACGGACGGGGCATGGCGTACGCTTGGCTTCCAGCGGGAGAGGAATGAATGGAAGCGATCATGCGGAGCAGCGTTCGCGTCTTCACGAGCGTGGACCTCGATCACGACGAGGACCTCCTCGACCTCCTCGTCGCACAATCGAAGGGTGACAGCTCTCGCTTCCAGGTGGTGGCTCGCTCCACGCCCGGCGAGATGACCGAGCGTTGGTCCGAGCGCGTGCGCCGCGAGATCCAGAACGCCGACGAGGTCATCGTGATCTGCGGCGAGCACACCGGGGGCTCCGAGCGGGTGAGCGCCGAGCTGCGCATGGCCCAGGAGGGGAAGAAGCCCTACTTCCTGCTGTGGGGCCGCCGGGAGTGCATGTGCACCAAGCCGGTCGGAGCCAAGTCCGACGACGGCATGTACAGCTGGATCTGGAGCATCCTCCAGCAGCAGGTCGGCGCGACGATGCGCAACGCCCTGCCCCTCGAGATCCCCGAGCGCTACAAGCGCGTCTGACCCGGGCTACCTCCGCTCCTACGCCAGCGCCGCGAAGAAGTCGTTGCCCTTGTCGTCCACCACGATGAAGGCGGGGAAGTCCTCCACCTCGATGCGGAAGATCGCCTCCATGCCGAGCTCGGGGTACTCGACGACCTCCACCTTCTTGATGCAGTCGCGCGCCAGGATCGCCGCGGGCCCACCGATGGAGCCCAGGTAGAAGCCGCCGTGCTTGCGGCAGGCCTCGGTCACCGGCTGCGAGCGGTTGCCCTTGGCGAGCGTCACGAGGCTTCCGCCGCGGGACTGGAAGAGGTCCACGTAGGAGTCCATGCGGCCCGCGGTGGTGGGGCCGAAGGAGCCGGACACGTAGCCCTCGGGCGTCTTCGCGGGGCCCGCGTAGTAGATCGGATGGTTCTTGAAGTGCTCGGGGAGGTCCTCGCCGCGATCGAGCCGCTCCTTGAGCTTCGCGTGGGCGATGTCGCGCGCCACGATCATGGGGCCCGTGAGCGAGAGCCGCGTCCGGATCGGGTGGCGCGTCAGCGTGGCGAGGATCTCGCGCATGGGCCGGCGCAGGTCCACGCGCACCACCACCTCGCCCGGGAGTTCGGCCTCCGTCGGCTCGGGCAGGTACTTCGCGGGGTTCGTCTCGAGCTGTTCGAGGAACACGCCGTCGCGCGTGATGTTCCCCAGGACCTGACGGTCGGCGGAGCACGAGACGCCGATCCCGACGGGGCAGGACGCGCCGTGGCGCGGCAGGCGGATCACGCGCACGTCGTGGCAGAAGTACTTGCCGCCGAACTGGGCGCCGATCCCCGTCTTGCGCGTGAGCTCGTGGACGGCGCGCTCGAGCTCGAGGTCGCGGAACGCGCGGCCGAGCGCGTTGCCGGTGGTGGGCAGGCGGTCGAGCCAGCGGCAGCTCGCGAGCTTCACGGTCTTCAGCGTGAACTCCGCGGACGTGCCGCCGATCACGACGGCGAGGTGGTAGGGCGGGCAGGCCGAGGTGCCGAGCGTGCGGATCTTCTCGTCCACGAAGCGGAGCAGCGACTCCGGGTCGAGGAGCGCGCGCGTCTGCTGGTACAGGAACGTCTTGTTCGCGGAGCCGCCCCCCTTCGTGATGAAGAGGAAGTGGTACTCGTCCCCCGGCACGGCGTGGAGCTCCACCTGGGCCGGCAGGTTCGTCCCCGTGTTCCTCTCCTCGTACATGGAGAGCGGCGCCATCTGCGAGTAGCGCAGGTTCCCGCGCACGTAGGCGTCGAAGATCCCGCGCGAAAGCCACTCCTCGTCGCCGGCCCCGGTGAAGACGTTCTCCCCCTTCTTCCCGATCACGATGGCGGTTCCGGTGTCCTGGCAGGAGGGGAGCACCATCCCGGCGGAGACGTTGGCGTTCTTGAGCATCTGGAGCGCGACGAAGCGATCGTTGGTCGACGCCTCGGGGTCGTCGAGGATCGCGCGGAGCTGCTCGAGGTGGCCCGCGCGGAACAGGTGCGAGACGTCGCGGATCGCCTCGGCGGCGAGGCCGCGCAGCGCCTCCGGCGCCACCTCGAGGATCTCGCGCGAGCCCGCGCGCGAGACGGCGAGCCCCTCGCTCCCGAGGGAACGGTACCCGGTCGGATCGGGGCCGAGCTCGAAGATCTCCTGGAAGCGGAACTCGGGCATGCGCGCCACAGTCTAGCACCCGGTGTTCTCGTAGCGCCGCCCGAGCGCGGCTTCGCTACTCTGGCGGGACGGGGCCGGGGGTCGCGCCATGGGCGAGACGACGCTTCCGCAGACCGCGTTCGAGCCGCGCGAGCGATTCCTCGACCGCCTGGCTCGGCGGGCGGTGCGCGCGCGGCTCGCGCGCCTCGAGGAGGGCGCGCTCAGCTTCGTCGAGGACGGCCGGCGCGAGACCTTCGGCGCCCGGCGGCCGGGGCCCGCGGCGACGATCCGCGTGAACGACCGGCGCCTCTACCGGCAGCTCGCCCTGCGCGGTCCCCTCGGCGGCGCGGAGGCGTACCTGGGCGGCCTGTGGCAGGCCGACGACCTCGTGTCCGTGGTGCGCGTCCTCGCGCGCAACCAGGCCGCGCTCCAGGGGCTCGACGGCGGGCTCGCGCGGCTGGCGCGGCCGGGCCTGCGCGTGCTCCACGCGCTGCGGCGCAACTCGCGGCGCGGCAGCCGCCGGAACATCGCCGCGCACTACGACCTCGGCAACGAGTTCTTCGAGCTCTTCCTCGATCCGACGCTCACCTATTCGTGCGGGGTCTTCGAGCGTGCGGGCGCGAGCCTCGAAGAGGCCTCCGTCGCGAAGCTGGAGCGCGCCTGCGCCCGCCTCGACCTCGGGCCGGGGGACCACGTCCTCGACATCGGGGGCGGCTGGGGGAGCTTCGCCCTGCACGCGGCGGCGCGCCGCGGCTGCCGCGTCACGACCACCACCGTCTCGCGCGCGCAGTTCGAGCTCGCGCGGCGCCGGGTCGCCGAGGCCGGGCTCGCGGACCGCGTGACGGTGCTCTGCCGCGACTACCGCGACCTCGGGGGGCGCTACGACGCGCTCGTCTCCATCGAGATGATCGAGGCGGTGGGTCACGCGCACCTGGACGCGTTCTTCCGCGTGGCGACGGAGCGGCTGCGGCCGGGCGGCCGCATGTTCCTCCAGGCCATCACGGTGCCCGAGAAGGACTACGAGCGCTCGGTCCGCAGCGTGGACTTCGTGAAGCGCCACGTGTTCCCGGGCGGACAGCTCGTCTCGCTGGGCGCCATCTGCGGCGCGCTCGCGCGGACGAGCGACCTGCGGGTCACCCGGCTCGAGGACATCACGCGCCACTATGCCGAGACGCTCCGCTGCTGGCGGGAGCGATTCCTCGGCAACCTGGAGCGCATCCGCGCGCTCGGCCTCGGCGAGCGGTTCCTGCGCCTGTGGGAGTTCTATCTCTGCTACTGCGAGGGGGCCTTCCGCGAGCGCGCGAACGGCGCGGTGCAGCTGGTCCTCGAGCGGCCGGCCCACGGCTAGGAGTCTTGGGTCAGGCTCCCGGCGCGCCGCGTCTCCGCTCAGATCTTCGGCCCGGGCGACGTGAACTGGGTGCGCAGGAAGGCGTCGAAGGCCCGGTCCGGGAGCCAGCGCCGCAGGCCCATGAGCAGGCGCGCGCCGGCGGTGATCGGGTAGCGCGTCTTCGGCCGCCCCGCCGAGAGCGCGCGCTCGATCACGCGCGCCACGTCGTCGGGCTCGCCGGCGAGCGCCGCCAGCGGACCCTCGTAGGCGCCCCGGATCTGCTGCTTCAGGCTCTCGCGGAACGCGTCGTAGGCCGGGTCGCGGTGCGCCACGGCGTCCACCCGGCCGATCGCCGTGTCGCCGAAGCGCGTCTTGATCGCGCCGGGCTCGATCACCGCCACGTCGATCCCGAAGCCGCGCACCTCGAAGCGCAGCGCGTCCGAGAGCGCCTCGACCGCGTACTTGGTCGCGTGATAGACGCCGCCGCCCGGGAGCGTCAGGCGTCCGCCCATGGAGCTCAGGTTCACGATGCGGCCGAAGCGCTGGCGGCGCATGCCGGGCAGCACGAGCTGCGTGAGGCGCAGAAGGCCGAAGACGTTCGTCTCGAACTGCCGGCGCACCTCCTCCATGGCGATCTCCTCGATCGGGCCCTCGGAGCCGTAGCCGGCGTTGTTCACGAGGGCGCCCACCGCGCCGTGCTCCTTCTCCACGGCTTCGACCGCGGCGCGCATGGAGGACTCGTCGCACACGTCGAGCGCGAGGCAGCGGCAGCCCGCGCCCTCGAGGTCGCGGATCGACTCCACCCGCCGCGCGGTGGCGAAGACGGGCCAGCCAACCCGGGCCAGGCGCTCCGCGGTGGCGCGGCCGATGCCGCTGGAGCAGCCGGTCACGAGGACGGCGCGGGAGACGGGGGGCGTCATGGGGACCTCCTTCGACCCTGTGATAGCGTGGATCCGGGAGGCTTGGCGAATGGGCGAGGTGCTCGAGCTCGCGGAGCGCGCCTGGTCGGGAGCGCTCGAGGGCACCGTGGTGCAGCCCGGGACCGCAGCGGGGTTCGAGGTGCTGCGCCCCGGGCTCGCGTTCCTCGCGGCCTTCTCCAACGCGGCGATCCTCGAGACCGAGGACGGCCTCGTGCTGCTCGACACGAGCAGCCTCTTCCACGCGCGGCGTCTCTTCGAGTCCGTGCGCGGCTGGTCGAAGCGAAGCGTCCACACGGCGGTGTACAGCCACGGCCACGTGGACCACGTCTTCGGCCTCGGGCCCTTCGAGGAGGAGGCGCGCGGGAAGGGCTGGCCCGCGCCCCGCGTGCTGGCGCACGAGCGCTGCCCGGCGCGCTTCGAGCGCTACGCGCTCACGCAGGGCTGGAACGCGCGCATCAACCAGCGTCAGTTCGGCTTCCCGCGCCCCGTCTTCCCGGCCGAGTTCCGCCAGCCCGACGAGACGTTTGCGCACGAGCGCAGTCTCGAGGTGGGCGGCCTGCGCATCGAGCTGCGCCACGATCCGGGCGAGACGGACGATCACCTGTGGGCGTGGATCCCGGCGCACCGCGCGCTCTACACGGGCGACCTCTTCATCTGGGCCTCGCCCAACTGCGGCAATCCCCAGAAGGTGCAGCGCTATCCCCGGGAATGGGCGCGCGCGCTGCGCAAGATGCAGGCGCTCGACGCGGAGCTCCTGCTGCCCGGACACGGCCCCCCCATCCTCGGCGCCGAGCGGGTGCGCGCGGCGCTCTCCGACACCGCGGAGCTGCTCGAGACGCTCTGCGAGCAGACGCTCCGCCTGATGAACGAAGGCGCGCGCCTCGACGACGTCCTGCACTCCGTCGCGATCCCGCAGCCACTCCTCGAGCGCCCGTACCTGCGGCCGAGCTACGACGACCCGCGCTTCATCGTGCGGAGCCTGTGGCGCCTCTACGGCGGCTGGTGGGACGGGAACCCGGCGCACCTGCTGCCCGCGCCCGAGGCCGACCTCGCCGGCGAGCTGGCGGCGCTCGCGGGCGGAGCGGGCGCACTCGCGGCGCGCGCCGAGAAGCTCGCCTCGGACTCCCGTCTGGACCTCGCCTGCCATCTCGTCGAGCTCGCCGCGCGCGCGGCGCCGGAGGACGCGAAGGTCCACGCCGCGCGGGCGACGATCTACCGCGAGCGGGCGCGCCACGAGTCGAGCCTCATGGCGAAGGGCATCTTCCGCTCCGCGTCGCGGGAGAGCGAGGAGAAGGCGTAGGATGGGCGGGCCTCTCGCGGGCGTGCGCGTGGTGGACTGCTCGGCGGTGCTCTCGGGGCCGCTCGCCACCATGCTGCTCGCCGATCAGGGCGCGGAGGTGATCAAGGTCGAGGCGCCGGGGCTGGGCGACGTGCTGCGCCTCTCGCCGTTCTCCCGGGGCGGGCTCGGCGCCTTCTTCGTGAACGGGAACCGCGGCAAGCGCGCCATCACGATCGACCTGAAGCAGCCGCGCGGGCGCGAGCTCCTGCTCGGGCTCTGCCGCGGCGCCGACGTCTTCGTGCAGAACTTCCGGCCCGGAGCCGTGGAGCGCCTGGGCATCGCGGAGCCCGATTTGCGGCGCGTCCAACCCGACCTCGTGTACGTCTCCATCAGCGGCTTCGGCGAGAGTGGTCCCTACGCGGACCGCCGCGTCTACGATCCCGTGATCCAGGCGCTCACCGGCAGCATCACGGTCCAGCGGCACCCGCAGACGGGCGACCGCGACCTGGTGCGCCACGTGATCTGCGACAAGGCCTCCGCCTGGACCGCGGCCCAGGCCATCACCGCGGCGCTCTTCGCGCGCGAACGCGGCGCGGGCGGCCAGCACGTGCGCGTCGCCATGCTCGACGCGTCGCTCGCCTTCTTCTGGCCCGACGGGATGATGGCGCACACGATGCTGGGCGAGGGGGTGACGCCCGGCCCGACGCTCTACGAGCTCTACCGCCTCACCGAGACCGCC
>DASRUS010000025.1:0-5661 GCA_035687825.1 Myxococcota bacterium
CGCGCAGCTCAGCGCCGACATCGGCGGCGACACGGACCGCTTCTACCTGTCCTTGAGCGATCCCTACTTCCTCGGCACGCAGTGGGCCGCGGGTGCCACGGCCTTCAGCACCGACATCCAGTACGAGGACTTCGAGAACGAGAACTCGGGCATCGACCTCTCCCTCGGCCGCGCCCTCGACGAGGAGGGCCGCACGCGGGGCTTCGTGCGCTACGGGTACGCGGGCCGGAAGGTCGACGAGAGCGGCTACGGCATCGATCTCGACGGCGACGGGGACGCGGACGTC
This sequence comes from Myxococcota bacterium, assembly GCA_035687825.1. Lineage (GTDB taxonomy): Bacteria > Myxococcota_A > UBA9160 > UBA9160 > DASRUS01 > DASRUS01. The sequence goes on from DASRUS010000025.1 coordinate 287, forward strand.
GAGGGCGTGAACGCAGCATCGCTCATCCAGCGCGAGCTCGAGCAGGGCGAGGAGACGACGAGCCTCCTCGGGCTCGGCTTCCGGCGCGACACGCGCGACGACCGCGTACTCCCGAAGAAGGGCTATCAGCTCTTCGGCGGCGTCGACTGGGCGGGGCTCGGCGGCTTCAGCCAGTTCGCGCGCCTGGAGGGGCGCGCGTCCTGGTACACGCCCATGCCGGAGTGGCTGCCCGACTTCGTGCCGCTCAAGGACAGCTCCAGCTTCAGCTTCTCGCTGCGCACGGGCTGGGCGCTGCCCTTCAACGAGATCGGCGACTGGGATCTCGGGGACGGCGCCTCGGGCTGCTTCAACCCGGAGTGGTGCACGCTCGATCTGATCGACGACGACCTCGATCTGCCCCTCACCGAGCGCTACTTCCTCGGCGGCCTCGGCACCTACCAGCTGCGCGGCTTCAAGGCGCGCTCGGTCGGACCGCGCCGGGCCGTCCTGTGGAACACCTCGGGTCTCGGAACGGGTCCCTTCTTCGCGCCCACCGGTGTCAACCCCCTCACGGGCGCGTGCGCGAACGGGCCGGACAACCCGTTCCAGGGCAATGAAAGTGGCAAGTGCAACAGCCTCGACGACCAGGAGATCGACGACTTCGACGACATCGACGAGACCGACGTGATCGGCGGCAACGTGTTCCTCGCGCTCTCCGGCGAGTACCGCTTCCCGATCTCCGAGGCGCTCGGGCTGGTGGGGATCCTGTTCCTCGACCTGGGCAACGCGTTCGCGGAGAACGAGAATCCGCTCGACGTGGGGCTCTGGCGCTACGGCACCGGCTTCGGCGGGCTCTGGTTCTCGCCGTTCGGGCCGCTCCAGGCGTTCGTGGGCTTCCCCCTCGACAAGCTCGAGGTGGAAGACGCGCTCGTGTTCGAGTTCTCGGTGGGCGGCGCCCCCCTCTAGGGGCGCGCCGGAGGAGGGGGAGACGGTGGTTCGCATGAAGTCAGCGCTCGGGGGCGCCGCGCTCGCGGCGCTGGTCGCACTCTCGCTCGGCGCGACCGACGAGGGCATCAAGATGGGCGTGGTGGACCTCGAGCAGGCGCTCTCGTCCACGGAAGAGGGCAAGGCGGCCCGGGAGGAGATGGGGCGCAAGCAGCGCGAGGCGGAGTCCACGGTGCAGCCGCTCGTGGATCGCTTCAACGGCATGAAGGAGGAGATCAAGTCGAAGAAGTTCGTGCTCTCCGACGAGTCGCTCTTCCAGAAGCAGCTCGACCTGGCGGAGCTCCAGAACCAGATCCAGACCAAGCTCAAGGAACTCGAGGGCGGGCTCAAGGTGCACGAGGAGCGCCTGTACGGCCCGCTGCGCGCCAAAATGGTGGAGATCGTGACGCAGATCGGAAAGGACCAGGGCTTCACGGTGATCCTGGCCCGGGGCTCGCCGGGGCTGCTCTACGCGCGCGAGGCCATCGACATCACCGATCTCGTGATCCAGAACTTCAACAGCAAGAAGGGCTGAGCCCTGGGCGAGGTCCACCCCAGCGCGGTCGTGGACCCGCGGGCCAAGCTCGCGGGCGACGTGGCGATCGGCGCCTACGCCATGGTGGGTCCCGACGTGGAGCTGGCGGAGGGCGTCCAGCTCGGGCCGCACGCGCTCGTCACCGGCCGCACGTCGGTGGGCCCGCGCACGCGCATCTTCCCGTTCGCGGTGGTGGGCGAGGAGCCGCAGGACAAGAGCTTCGACCGCGAGGCGAGCGAGCTGCGCATCGGCGCCGACAACGTGATCCGTGAGCACTGCTCCATCCACACGGGCACGCGCAAGGGCGGGCGCGTCACCTGCCTCGGCGACGACAACCTGCTCATGAACAGCGTGCACGTCGGCCACGACGCGCAGATCGGGTCGCACTGCATCCTGGCGAGCTTCAGCGGGGTGGCGGGCCACGTGCGGGTGGAGGACCACGCCGTGCTCGGGGCCTACACCGGCGTGCATCAATTCTGCCGGATCGGAGAGTCGGCCATGCTCGCGGGGGGCTCGAAGTGCGCCCAGGACGTGCCGCCCTTCGCGCTCGTGCACGGCGACCGCGCCACGCTCAAGGGCCTGAACCGGATCGGGCTGCGCCGGCGGGGCTTCTCGCCCGCCCAACTTCGTGCGGTGCACCACGCCTACCACCTGATCTTCTACTCCAGGCTCCGCCTCGAGCCCGCGCTCGCCCGCGTGCGCGAGGAGCTCGCGGGGTCGCCCGAGGTGGAGCGCCTGGTGCGCTTCCTCGAGTCGTCCTCCCGCGGCTTCTGCCGCACGTGAGCCGCACCAAGGTGTCGGAGCGCATCGGTCTCATCGCGGGCACCGGCGAGCTCCCGCTCGCGATGGCGCGCGCCGCGCGCCGCGAGGGGAGGGCGGTGGTGGGCGTCGCGATCGTGGACCTCGCGGATCCCGCCCTGGAGGGCGAGCTCGCGGAGTGCCGCTGGCTCCACCTGGGCGAGCTCGGGACGCTCGTCGACTTCTTCCGCGGGCTGGGCGTCCGCGAGCTCGTGATGGCGGGCAAGGTGCCGAAGACGATCCTCTACGGCGATCCGCGCCGGCTGCGCCCCGACGCGACCGCGCTCGACCTCCTCGGGAGGTTGCGCGATCGCAAGGACGACTCGATCCTCGGTGCGGTGGCGCACCTCCTCGAGGCCGAGGGCTTCCGCCTGCTCGCGCAGACCGCGGTGGCGCCCGAGCTCGTGGCCCCGCGCGGTCCGCTGGGGAGCCGCGCGCCCACGCCGGAGCAGTGGGAAGAGATCCGCTTCGCCTGGCCCGTAGCGCGCGCGCTCGGGCGCCTCGACGTGGGCCAGAGCGTGGTGGTCCGACACCGCGCGGTGATGGCGCTGGAGGCGATCGAGGGCACCGACGACGCGATCCGCCGGGGCGGCGCCCTCGGTGGTCCCGGCTGCTGCGTGGTGAAGGTGGCGAAGCCCGGACAGGATCCGCGCTTCGACGTGCCCACCGTGGGTCAGCGAACCCTGGCGACGCTCGCCGAGGTGGGGGGCGCGCTCCTCGCGGTGGAGGCCGGGGCGACGCTGGTGCTCGGGCGGGCGGCGCTGGCCGCGGCGGCGGACGCCGCGGGCGTCGCCGTGCTGGGCGTCGCGCCCGAAGACGTGGGGGAGGCGGGGAGTTGAACCCGATTCGCGCGGCGGTGGTGGGCGTGGGTCACATGGGTCGCTTCCACGCCGAGAAGATCGCCGGGCTCGCGGCGCAGGGCGAAGCCGTCGAGCTCGTGGCGCTCGCCGACCGCGACCCCCAGCGCGCTGCCGAGGTGGCAGGGCGCCTGGGCGTGCCTTGGGTGGTGGACTTCCGGGAGCTCCTGCCCCGCGTGGACGCGGTGATCGTGGCGGTGCCCACCGCGCACCACTTCGAGGTGGTGGGCGCGGCGCTCGACGCCGGGCTCGACGTGCTCGTGGAGAAGCCCATCGCCGCCACGCTGGACGAGGCGGAGCGGATCCTGGCCCGGGCGCGCGAGGGCGCCCGCGTCGTCCAGGTGGGTCACCTCGAATGGTACAACTCGGCGATGCTCGCGATCCGCGGCATGGTGGGTCGCCTGCGCTTCGTCGAGGCGCACCGCCTCGGCCCCTTCGCGGGCCGCGCCACGGACGTGGACGTGGTGCGCGACCTCATGATCCACGACCTCGACATCGTGCAGCGGCTGGTGGGCGAGGAGCCCGAGCGCGTCGAGGCGATCGGCGTGCCCGTGCTCTCGGAGACCGCCGACATCGCGAACGCGCGCGTCACGTTCCCGGGCGGTTGCGTCGCGAATCTCACCGCGAGCCGCGTGTCCGTGCAGCCGCTGCGGCGCCTTCGCTTCTTCCAGCCCGACGGCTACTTCTCGGTGGACTTCCTGGCGCAGACCGCCGCGGTGTTCCGCCGCGTCCCGGCGCCGGACGGGGGCCCGCCGCGTATCGAGATGGAGGAGCTCAAGATCGACCGCGGCGACGCGCTCGAGTCGCAGCTGCGCGCCTTCTTCCACGCCGTGCGCACGCGCGAGACGCCGCCGGGCTCGGGCGAGCAGGCGCTCGCGGCGCTGCGCACCGCGCTGCGCGTGGTGGCGGCGATGCCCCCCCTCGACGAGCTGCGATGACCCGGATCCTGGTCTCGGCCGGCGACGCGTCCGGCGAGCTCCACGCCGCGGCGTTCGTGGAGGCCCTGCGCGCGCGGCTGCCCGACGCGCGCGTCTGCGGACTCGGCGGCGTCGAGCTGGAGAAGGCGGGCGTCGAGCTCCTGGTGCATCAGCGCGAGCTCGCGATCGGCGGGCTCGTGGAGGTGCTCGGGAGCGCGCCGCGCGTGCTGCGCGCGTGGCGGCGCATGGGACGCGCCCTGGCCTCGCGCCCGGACCTGGTCGTGCTCGTGGACTCGCCCGACTTCAACCTGCCGCTGGCCCGCCGCGCGAAACGGCGGGGCGTGCCGGTCCTCTACTACGTGAGCCCGCAGGTGTGGGCGTGGCGGCGCGGGCGCGTGCGCAAGATCGCGAAGCGCGTGGACCGCCTCGCGGTGATCTTTCCGTTCGAGCCGGCCTTCTACGCGGGAACCGGGCTCCGGGTGGAGTTCGTGGGCCACCCGCTCGTGGAGCGCATGCGGGGCTTCGCCGCGAGCTGCGACCGGGCGCAAGCGCGCGCTGGCCTCGGCCTCGATCCCGGCGCGCTCGTCGTGGTGTGCCTCCCGGGCAGCCGCCGCAACGAGCTCCGCTTCGGTCTCGGCCTCCAGCTCGAGTGCGCGCGCCAGATCGCGGCGCGCGAGCCGCGCGCGCGCTTCGTGGTGGCGCTCCCCGCGTCGATCGCGCGCGACGGCGTGGACGCGGCGATCCGCGGGTTGGCGCTCCCGGAGGCGGTCCGGGTGGACGTGGTGCAGGGCCGCACCTACGAGGCGGTGCGCGCCGCGGACGTGGCCCTCGCGAAGCCCGGCACCGTGACCGTCGAGGTGGCGCTGCTCGGCTGTCCGCTCGTGGTCGCGGTGCGCGCGCATCCGCTCAGCGCCGCCATCGGGCGGCGCGTGCTCCGCGTGCCCTCCTTCACCATGGTGAACCTCGTGGCGGGCGCCCCCGTGGTGCCCGAGTTCCTCCAGGAGCAGGCGCGCCCGGAGCGGATCGCGGAGGCGGTCCTCGCCCTCGCCGCCGGTCCCGCGCGCGAGCTCCAGCTCCTCCAGCTCGCGAAGGTGCGGGAGCGGCTCGGCAGCGGCGGCGCCGCCGAGCGCGCCGCGGCGATCGCCGCCGAGATGGTGGGCCGTGCGCGTGCTCGCGCATAGCGGCGCGGCCCTCGCGGCGCTGGTGGGCGCCCCCGTGGCGCTCGTCGGGCTCGCGCTCCGCCCGGGCTGGCGCGAGGGCTGGCGCGAGCGGCTCGGCGCCGCGCCGCGCGTCGAGCCGGGCGGG
>DASRUS010000026.1:0-5039 GCA_035687825.1 Myxococcota bacterium
CGTGCCCGCGGCCCGGCCGCGCCAGCGCATGCCGTGGGCGTGCGCGCAGTCTTCGACGAGGAGGAGCCCGCGGGCGTCACAGAGCGCGCGCAGGCGGTCGAGGTCGGCCATGGAGCACGCGAGGTGCACGGGCACGATCGCCTGGGTGCGGGGCGTGACCGCCGCCTCGACCTGGTCGGGATCCAGGCAGTACGTATCGGGCAGCACGTCCACGAGCACGGGGATGCCGCCCGCCGCCACGATCCCGCCGGCCGTCCCCACGAACGTGTAGGACGTCGTGATCACCTCGGCGCCGGGGTCGAGGCGCCCCGCCTGGAGGGCGAGGGTGATGGCGAGCGTTCCGTTCACGCAGGGGACCGCGTGTTTCGCGCCGAGGTAGCGGGCGAAGGCGTCGGCGAAGGCGCGCGCCTCGCGGTTCGGCGACGGGAAGCCGCCCCAGCTCCCGGAGCGGAGCACGCGGGCGAGGGCGGCCTCTTCGGGCGCCCCTGGCCCGCCGAGGAGCGCGAGGGCGTCAGCCACGCGCCGCGTCCTTGCGCGCGCGTCGCGAGCGGCGGAAGAGGAGGAAGGTCAGATCGTCGGGCTTGCAGGGCTCGCCCGAGCCGTTCGCGCGCATGCGCTCGCGGGCGCGGGCGGCAAGCACCCGACCCACCTCGGGGAGCGGACCCTTGCGCACGAGCGCCACGATCTCGTCGCGGTGGAGGTTGTCGAAGAGACCGTCGCTCCCGAGGAGCAGCGTGTCGCGCGACGAGAAGCTCGTGCTCGGGCCCACCTCGATGCGCATGTCGGCGGCGCCCACCGCGTTCGAGATCAGGTGGCGGTCCTCGTGATGGAGCGCGTCGCGCGCCTCGAGGAGGCCCGCCTCCACCGCGTACGCCACCGGCGCGTGGGAGAGGGTCGCGAGCTTGAGCCGGCCGCGCTGGCCCACGAGCAGGATCTCCGAGTCGCCGACATGATAGGGGCGCAGGCGCGCGTCCTCGATCTCGACCACCGCGAGCGTCGTCGCGGCGCCGACCCCGAGCTCGCGCACCGCGCGGCTCGCCCGTTCGATGCCGTCCAGGATCGCGCCGCGCAGATCCGCCTGCGTTCGCGCCGCGAGGAGCGCGTCCGCGAGCCGGCGGAGCGCGCGCCCCGCGGCCTGGGCGCCCGAGCGCGCGCCGCCCACCCCGTCCGCCACGGCGAGCACGCAGCGTCCCGCGTCCACCGGGATCAGCGCCGCGGCGTCTTCGTTCGCGCGCTCGACCGCCGGCGAGCGCGCCGAGAACACGAAGGCCTCGCCGCTCGCGCAGGGGTGGACCTCCCCCTCGTGCATCGCGCACTCGAGGAAGAGCCGCGCCGGCTCGGCGGCGGTGTGCCCCATCGCGCCGGTATCATGGCCGAGGTGCGAGACGCATCAAGGCCCCCCGGGGGCGAAGGAGATCGTGAATGCGAAGAGGTCTGTCCCTGCTCCTGGCCGTGCTCGGGCTCGCGGTGTGCTCCGCGCAGTCGGACGAGAAGCCGGTGGCTCCCGCCGCCCCGCCCATGGGAGATCATCCAGTGGTGACCGTGACGACCTCGCTCGGCAACTTCGACCTCGAGCTCGACGCGAAGCGCGCGCCGGGCACGGTGGGGAACTTCCTCCAGTACGTGGACGCGGGCTTCTACGACGGCACCATCTTCCACCGCGTGATCCCGGGCTTCATGATCCAGGGCGGCGGCTTCGACGGGGCGATGAAGCAGAAGTCCACGCGAGCGCCGATCCAGAACGAAGCGACGAACGGTGTGAAGAACGAGACGGGCAGCGTCGCCATGGCGCGCACGAGCGACCCGAACAGCGCCACGGCGCAGTTCTTCGTCAACCTCGCGGACAACGAGTTCCTGAACCACGGGGGTCGCGACTTCGGCTACGCCGTCTTCGCGCGCGTGTCCTCGGGGCTGGACGTGGTCCAAAAAATTGCGACCGCGCCCACGGACTCCCGCGGCGGCCACCAGAACGTGCCGCTGGAGACCGTGGTGATCGAGTCGATCCGGCGGAAGTAGCTGGACTTCAGCGGACGAGGGGCGCGATCCGGCGGACGGCCTCTGCCACGTCGCCGGGCGGGGCTGCGGTGAAGGAGAGCCGCGCGAACCCGGCGTAGGCCTCGCCGCACGAGGAGCCGCGGGCCAGGGCCACGCCGCGGCGCAGGCACTCCTCGAGGAAGCCGTCGATCCCGCGCGGACCGAGGCGGCGGCGCAGGTCGAGGAAGAGGAACGTGCTGCCCTCGGGCGGCGGCAGCCCCAGCGCGCTCGCCGCGTCCTCGCCCGCCTCCCGGTAGGCCCGCCGCGCCTTCTCCAGCCACGCGTCGCCGACCTCGAGGGCGCGGAGCGCCGCGATCTGGGCCGCGGTGGGCGCGGCGTAGAACGTGTGCGTGCCGATCTTCTCGGCCGCCGCCACTCCCTCGGCCGGGCCCGCCAGGTAGCCCACGCGGTGGCCCGCCATCCCGTACGCTTTCGAGAACGAGAAGATCGAGAACGTGCGCTCGGGGGCGAAGCGCGCCAGCGAGACGTGCTCGCCGCGATAGACGTAGTCCTCGTACACCTCGTCCGAGAGGAGCCAGAGGTTCTCGCGGCGCGCGAGGGCGGCGAGCGCCTCGAGCCAACCCGCCGGAAGGACGCGCCCCGTCGGGTTGGACGGCGTAGAGACGTAGAGGGCGACCGAGCGCGGCGAGAGACGCGCGCGCACGGCGGCCAGGGCCTCCTCGACGGTGCCCACGCGGTCGAAGAACGGGACCTCCACGGGCTCGGCGCGAAGCGCGCGCGCGATGCCTCGGATGAGCGGCCAGAAGGGCGCCAGGATCAGGACCTCGTCGCCCGGATCCGCGATGGCTCCGATCGCGCAGGCGAGCGCGCCCGTGGCGCCCGCCGCGACGAGGACCGACTCGGGCCCGCACTCGATCGCGTTGCGCGCCCGCAGCTTGGCGACCAGGGCCTCGACGAGCTCGGGGACACCGCGCGGGTGGGCGTAGCGATGCAGGTCGGGGTACGTGGCCTCCGCCAGATCCTCCATGCGCGCGCCGGGCACGGGCGGGAGCCAGGTGTCGCCCACGTTCAGGGGGACGACGCGCGCCGGGGGGACCTCGCCCTCCGGAAGCTTCGACCAGTAGACCGACGCCGGGATCCTCTCCGCCGAAGCGGCGCGTCCGGGCGGGCGGGGCATGCGACCTCCAGCAGGGACCCGGACAGAGATAGCATCACGGCCGAGGCAAGCCCGCCGCAGGCGTGCGCGCCTTCCTGGAGAAGCGCCCACCGCGCTACGAGGACACTCGACTTCTCGACTCGAGATACACCCGCACCGGCACCGAGAGCTCGCGGGCGAGGGCTTCGTCGGGCGTCGCGAAGTCCGCCCACACGACCTCGCGGCCGTCGATGGCGATGCGCGGCGCCGCGTCGAGCTCGAGCTCGAAGACGTGCGAGTGGTCCTCCTTCCAGTCCGTGTGGTGCACGACCTCGCGCGCGTAGCGCAGCCGCTCGGGCGCCGCCGCGATCCCCACCTCCTCGCGGAGCTCCCGCACCGCCGCCGCGAGCGGGCTCTCGCCCCGGTGCAGGTTCCCGGCGGGCATCGAGAGCGGACGCCGGTACGAGTTGCGGACCAGGAGCACGCGACCCGCGTGCCAGACCGCCACGATGGATCCCTCGGCCCGCGGCCGCACGACGAACCAGTGGACGCGGAGCAGCCAGTAGGCGATGCGCAGGCCGAGGCGGTGGAGCCGGTCCAGATCAGGCGCCCGCGCGGGCCACGGCGTCCGCGAACGAGAGCCCTTCGCGGAGCCAGCGCCGCGCCGCCATGAGCTGGCGCGGGCGATTCATGGCGAAGGCGCCCGTGAGGCGCCCGCGGCTTCCGTAGAGCGCCACGAAGCGGCGCTCGGCGAGGGAGCCGTGGACGATCGCCACCTCGTCGCCGCCCTGGGCGTGGCCCGCGATCTGGAGCTTCGCGTCGTACTGGTCCGACCACACGAAGGGCACGGGAGCGAAGGGCGGCAGCTCCGCGTCGCCCGCCAGGAGCCGCCGCGCCGCGGCCCCCGCGCTCTCCACCGCGTTCGTCCAGTGCTCCGCGCGGACCGGCTCCGGGAAGGCCGGGTGCCGCCAGCGCGCCACGTCGCCCGCCGCCACCACGCCGGGCGCGCTCGCCGCGAGCGTGGCGTCGCACAGCACTCCGTCGCCGAGCGCGAGGCCCGACCCGGCGAGCCAGCCCGTCTCGGGAGCAACGCCGATCCCCACGACGACGAGGTCCGCGGGCACGCGCGCGCCGTCGCCGAGGATGATCGCTGCGACGCTTCCCTCGCCTTCGAAGCGCGCGACGCCCACGCCGAGGCGGAGGTCCACGCCGTGATCGCGGTGGAGCGCGGCGCAGACGGCTCCCATCTCGGGGTCGAGCGCGCGGGCCATGGGCCGGTCGAGGACGTCGATCATCGCCACGTCGAGGCCGCGGCTCCGCGCCGAGGCCGCCACCTCCGCGCCGATGAACCCCGCGCCGATCACCGCCACGCGCGGTCGCCTCTCGAGCGCCGCGCGGATCGCGAGGGCGTCCTCGAGCGTGCGCAGCACGAAGATGCCCGGGAGGGGCGACGTCCGGGGCAGCCTGCGCGGCGAGGCGCCCGTCGCGACGACGAGCCCGTCGAAGCGCACGCGCTCGCCTCCCGCGAGCACGACGGCCCGCTCGCGGAGGTCGAGCGACTCGGCGCGCACGCCCAGCCGCAGCTCCACGCGCAGGTCGGCGTAGCTCGCGTCCTTGCGCAGGGCGATCCGCTCGGCGTCCCACTCGCCGCGCAGGACCTCCTTCGAGAGCGGCGGGCGGTCGTAGGGGAGCTCGCGCTCCGCCCCGATCCACACGAGCCTGCCCTCGTAGCCGTGCGAGCGCAGCGCCTCGACCGTGCGCAGGCCGGCGAGGGACGCGCCGACCACGACGACGCTCTCGAGCCGCATCGGGCGGTGAGCGTAGCGTCTTAAGATCGGGGACGGTCTTCAGATCGTTCGGCGCTACCGGGACCCCAACGAGGACGGTGTCGAGCGATCTGAAGACCGTC